>JBBQMJ010000140.1:0-7836 GCA_038328815.1 Fimbriimonadales bacterium
GGGCAAACGTCAATTTTCCCGTCGCTAGTATGGAGGTGGCACTTTGAACCCATTAGAACTTGATTCGACTTACGTGATGAATACCTATCGGCGTCAGCCCGTCTGCTTCGTCAAAGGCCAGGGCACCCGCCTTTGGGACACCAACGGTAAGGAATATATCGACTTCCTTGCCGGCGTAGCGGTCTGCGGCCTGGGTCACTGCCACCCTGCCGTTACCAAGACCATCCAAGAGCAAGCCGGCAAGCTGATTCACACCTCCAACGTCTTCGTCAACGAGGGCGGCCCCGCGCTAGCGAAAGAACTTACTCGGCTAACCGGCATGGACAAAGCGTTCCTGGCCAACACGGGAGCAGAAGCGGTTGAGACCGCCATCAAGCTAGCCAAAAAATATGGCAGGGACAAGGGCATTGCCCGCCCCGAGATCATCGTCATGGCAGGCGGCTTCCACGGCCGCACCCTCGGCGCGCTGTCAGCGACAATGAACCCGATCTACCAAGAGCCGTTCAAGCCCTTGCTAGAAGGCTTTATCACCGTGCCTCGCAACGACGTCCACGCCTTAGAGCAAGCCATCAGCCCTTCCACCTGCGCAATCTTAGTGGAACCGATTCAAGGCGAGACCGGCGTTCATATCTTGACTTCCGAGTTCCTCTTAAGAGCTCGAGACCTGGCTGACCAGCACGGTCTCCTGCTCATCGCCGACGAAATCCAGGGCGGAGCTGGGCGCACCGGCAAGTTCCTCGCAATTCAGCACGTGGGCGTCGTCCCGGACGTGGTAACACTGGCCAAAGGCCTCGCAAATGGCATCCCCATCGGTGTGTGCCTTGCCCGAGGCGTAGCCGCCGAAGTCCTTGGACTAGGACAACACGGCTCCACGTTCGGTGGTAACCCCTTTGCCTGCACAGTTGCGCTAACGGTCCTGAAGGTTATTGAAGAGGAGCACATCGAGGCCAACGCCACCGACGTTGGTAATTACTTGATGTCCGCGCTTAGAACGGTCGAAGGTGTTATCGAAGTGCGTGGCAAGGGCCTGATGATCGGAGCTCAGCTTGCAAAACCGGTCGCGGTGAAGGTAGCCGCAGAACTCCTAGAAAAGGGTTTCTTGGTTGTTGCCGTAGGCGATTCGGTCATCCGACTCCTCCCGCCGCTCATCCTCAAGCGCGAGGAGTGCGATCTACTGGTCGCCGCCTTCAACTCGCTTAAGCTCGCGAAAGAAGAGGTGCTTGCTTGAGCGTTGCGCCACCCTTAAGGCCGGCTCCGCAAGCGGCTCTCGATACAAATCACCCCGAGATCGACGCCGCGCGCATCATGATCGAGACTGATCAGCTTCGACTTCGAGGCAAGAGCTTAGTTTCCATGGCCGATCTTGATCGACGTCAGCTTCTTGGCATTCTTCAGGTCTCCGAAGCGCTCGATATCGCGCACCAACAGGGCTTTCCCCTGTTCCGGTTCGCCTATCCCAAGTCTCTTGCGATGATCTTTGAAAAGCCGTCGCTAAGAACCCGCGTCACCTTTGATCTAGGCATGCGCCAGCTTGGCGGCCTCACCGTCGTCCTCGGCCCCCTCGAAATTGGCATGGGCAAACGTGAATCGGTCCCAGACGTCGCCCGCAACCTTGAGCGCTGGGTGGACTGCATCATGGCCCGCGTCTTTGAACACGACAAACTCACCGGCCTTCGAGATTATTCTCACGTCCCAGTCATCAACGCCCTAAGCGATCACGAACACCCCTGCCAAATCCTCGCCGACCTCTACACGATCCGCCAAATCAAAGGCAACTTTGCCGGTCTCAAACTTGCTTGGATTGGCGATGGCAACAACGTGCTGCACTCCCTCATGCTTGGCTGCGCCCTGACGGGGATTGACCTGGTCGCCGCCTGTCCGATCGGGTACTTGCCTGACCCCGAGGTTATCGCGAAGGCAAAACAGCTTGCAAACGGCGCTTCAAAGATAGAAGTCAACCAGGATCCTAACGCCTCCGCAAAAGGTGCAGACATTGTCTATACGGATACTTGGACCAGCATGGGCCAAGAAGCCGAGAGCGCCATTCGGCTCAAGGCTTTCGAAGGATATCAAGTCAATGACGCCTTGCTCGACCTTGCCAAACCAGACGTAGTCTTCATGCATTGTCTTCCCGCTCATCGTGGAGAGGAAGTCACGGACGAAGTTCTTGACGGACCCCGGTCCGCCGTGTTTCAACAAGCCGAAAATCGGCTTCACGCCCAAAAGGCCGTCCTCGCCCTTCTCGTCGGCCCATAAGCCCAACCCACAAAACAAAGGAAATAATGCCAACAGTAGTTCTTGTCTATTCGGGAGGTCTCGACACCTCCGTCTGCATCCCGCTCATGCGGGAAGAGTATGGCTTTGACCGTATCGTCACCGTGACCGTCGATGTGGGCCAACCTCGTGCCGATATCGCCCAAGCCGAAGAGCGAGCCCACCGCCTCGGAACAGAGCACACCACTGTCGATGCCCGGGAAGAGTTCGTGGAGAACTACTGTTGGCCCGCGATCAAGGCGAACGCCGACTACCAGGGCTATCCGTTATCGACCTCAATAGCCAGACCGCTCATCGCCCTCAAAGCCGTCGAAATGGCTCAGGAGGTCAAGGCGGACGCCTACTCCCATGGCTGCACCGGCAAGGGCAACGACCAATTCCGAATCGAATATGTGATGCGCACCATCACTCCTGAACTGCCAGTCATAGCCCCAATGCGGGAAGGCCGCCTGATGGCCGATGGCACCCGTGAAGTCTGGACCCGAACCGAAGAAGTGGAGTTCGCAATCGCCAGAGGTCTCGACGTCCCCCAGACCAAGGCCAACATTTACAGCATCGATGAAAACCTTTGGGGTCGCAGTATCGAAGGTGGCCGTCTGGAAGAGCCCGACTACGCCCCGCCAGAAGACATCTACCAATGGACGCGCAGCCTCAAAGACACGCCGGATCCGCAAACGATAAGAATCGATTTCAAAGAAGGAATTCCCGTCGGCATCGATGGCACCCCCTTCAAAGCGCTTCCTATGCTCGAGAAAATGAATGAGCTAGCGGGCATGCACGGCGTGGGCAGAGTTGACATCATGGAGGATCGCATGCTCGGCCTCAAAGTCCGCGAGAACTACGAATGCCCAGGCGCAGTGGTCCTAATAGCAGCTCACAAGGCTCTAGAAGCCTTAGTCTGCACCCAAGCGGAACTTAAGTTCAAAGGCATGGTCGATCGCGAATGGGGCGAGTTGGCCTATAAGGGCCTCTGGTTCGATCCGCTCAAGGAAGACCTCGAAGCCTTCATCAACAGCATCCAAACCCGCGTCACAGGAAGCGTCTACGTTCGCCTCGCCAAAGCTTCGTGTACCGTTGTTGGCCGGTCCAGCGATTGGGCGCTCTACAACGAGGACCTCGCCAGCTTCGATACTAAGACCTTCGACCAGTCGGAGAGCGTCGGCATCGTCAAGGCTCACGGCATGCAATCGCGCATGTATTGGAGCCTGAAACAGCAAGCAGCCAAGCACCCGGTCGGGGTGGAATGAGGACACTTTATTCAGGGCGTTTTGAAGTCGAGTTGAAGGAAGCCATTCGTCGACTAAACGATTCATTTCCGTTCGACAGGCGCTTGTGGCAAGAGGACATTGATGGCAGCATCGCCCACGCCACCATGCTCGGCGAAACAGAGATTATCCGAAGCGAAGATTCGCTCAAGATCGTCGAAGCCTTGAAATCGCTGAAAGCCGACCTCGCGAGCGGAAGGGCTCAGGTCCCAGACTCCGAGGACATCCACACTGCCATCGAGCAGATGCTCAAAGCAAGCATCGGCGAGGTCGCCGGGAAGCTCCATACGGCAAGAAGCCGAAACGACCAAGTCGCCACCGACCTCCGACTCCACGTCCGCGCCGCAATCGATCACATCCAGTCCCAAATCAAGGCGTTCCAAAAGACAATCACAGACGTCGCGGAACGAGAAATCGACACGGTGATGCCCGGCTACACCCACCTCCAACGGGCCCAGCCAGTCCGACTCTCTCATCATCTCCTCGCCTATTTCTGGATGCTAGAGCGAGACCGTGAGCGCCTCCAAGACGCGCGAAAACGGGTGAATCAACTCCCCCTAGGGTCAGGCGCCCTAGCCGGTACTGGCTTCAACATAAATCGCCGGCGGGTAGCCGAACTCCTAGGTTTTGAAGGCGTCTGCCCCAACAGTCTTGACGCAGTCTCCGACCGCGATTTCGCCCTAGAATTCCTCAGCTCCCTTTCAATCATCGCAGTTCACCTATCCAGGCTCGGCGAAGAGATCGTCCTTTGGAATTCAAGAGAATTCGGCTTTATCGACCTGGATGACTCGGTCGCCACCGGCAGCAGCATGATGCCCCAGAAGAAGAACCCCGATGTCGCCGAACTCGCGAGAGGCAAAGCAGGAAGAGTCTTCGGCCACCTCATGGCCCTCCTCACGACCGTTAAGGGCTTGCCCCTCTCCTACAACAAAGACATGCAAGAAGACAAAGAGGGCCTGTTCGACGCGATCGATACGATCAGCCTCCTTCTACCAGCCCTCAGCGAAACCCTCTCAACCGCAAAGTTTCAAAGAGAACGCATGGAGCAAGCCTGCCACGGCGACTTCTCAACCGCAACCGATCTTGCCGATGCCCTGGTGCGCCAAGGCGTTCCATTCCGAGAAGCCCACAGCATCGTTGCCAAGCTTGTCAGAAGCTGCCTAGAAAGCGGCCGGGTTCTCGAAGACCTTACGGACGACGAACTAAAGGCGATCAACCCAGCAGTCACCTGGCCCGAAAGAAACGCACTTGCAAGTGTCGAGCAAAGGGATTCACAAGGCGGCTCCTCAAAGCAGCGGGTTCAAGAGCAGCTAGCCGAAGCCAGAAAGCGCCTATAACGCCATAATCCCTAACGGCGCATATGAAGTGGTACTCGGCATTACTGGCACGGCCAATCGTTGTTGCCCTTCTCCTCTTCGCGCTGGCACTCTTCGTCTACTTTCCCACCATCCAAGGCGGATTCATAGCCGACGACTGGCCGCTTCTTGCAGCGGCGAAATATAGCGGCATCACCGGCCTCAACCACGACTGGGCTCAAGCGCACTTCTTCCGTCCAGTCTTTAGCGCGGTCTTCTACTTCGAATACCGTGCATTCGGTCTGAACGCCGCCTGCTTTCGATTGGTCAACATCGGCCTACTTGCAGGAACGGCCTACTGCCTCTACGGAATTATGAGAAGGTTCACTAACTGGAAAACGGCAATTGGCGCCGGCCTCCTCTTCGTACTCTGGCCGACCCATGCGGAAACCGTTGTTTGGATTGCCGGAATGACGGACGGCTTAGCCGTTTTCCTCGCCAGTCTCGCTATCCTGGCCTACGTTTCATATTGTAAAGACGGAAAGGCGAGCCAACTCCTACTCGCCACCGTCGCGACTGTTATCGCCCTATTTACCAAAGAAGCGGTGGTCATCTTGCCAATCCCCATGCTCCTTTTCGGATGGCTGGCAATCACAGGCTCGAAGCAGAAACTGTGGCTTCACGCCGCCCTAATGAGCCTCATAACAGTCGCCTACCTGGCAATTAGAAGTCAGGCACTGCACCAAATCGTTGGAGGGTACAAGGCTAGCCAAGGCTTCAGCGACCTCTTGAACCACGCGCTCAGTCATCGCATGGTGATCGAGATATCTAACGCCTTCTTCCCATTCGAGAAATTCATCGATCAAGGCATCGGCTCGGCCTGGGTTGCTGATTCGGTCACGATTCTGCTCGCCGCAGGCGCAATATGGGGTCTCTATGCGATCCCAAAGAGCCCCGAAGCCGAAGAAAAAAAGACGACCCAAGTAGCCCTCGGACTCCTCGCTTGTGGCGCGCTGCTACTCTTGTTCTCGACAACCGAGCTTGGATTCATGGCCCTGTTCGTTTTTCAGCACGCCGTCTTGCTGAGCATTGCCCTTGTAGCAACCTTCGTTGCCGGAGTGTATTTCCTAAGAAATTCGTTCGCCCCAGCATGGCGCAAACTCGTCGATTGGTGCCGCCCAAACGTGTTTGCCCTCCGCATTTTCGCTACCCTCCTCGTTCTCGCATCCCCGGCCACCATCCTGAATATCCAGGGGCTTCTGTGGCTGGCCGGCTACCTTGGGTTCATGTTCCTAATCCGTCCCCCGCTACTTGCCCGAGATCGCGAAGATCGTCAAAAGCGCCTAAACATCATTGCCTTAGCCGCCAGCAGCGTACTCATCGGCTACGTGGCGCTCATCCTCGTGGCGAATCTGCCCGCGGGAATTGACTGGCAGCAAAGCCGATTCAGCTACTTCGCAAGCTTCTTTGCGATCCTCGCCCTCGCCGTGGGAGCGAGCGTAACCATCCCCCGAAAGGAAATAAAGATTGCGGTCGCGGGTGTCGCAATACTCGCAAACGGATGGATGATCAGCACCAACATTGCTGCCTGGTCTCAGAGCGGAAGAGTCTGGGACAAGACAGCCGTCCTCATCGCCAAGATTGCACCGCATACAAGAACCATATACGTAGCGATTGCTCCGAGCGAGATCGGCAACGCCATCGGCTTTGCCGGCATAGGCGGTCTCAAAGGGATGGCCAATATCTTCAGTGGCAGCCCGGACAAGCCCAAAGTTGAGGTTGGCCGACTCATCACCCCGTTTGGTCTGACCGATAAGATCGTGGCAACACCCCTTGGCTCAGGAGCATATGAGTTCGGACTACAGCGCATAGGGCCACACGGTGGACCCTACCTTGCAAGCCGCACTCTCTTCGAGCCACGTCGGCCAGACCCCAGGGACAAGCTCATATACATCGATGGCGAGGACGCTCACTTGCTCCCGACAACGCCCTAGGGTCCAGGAAATGCGAAGATCTTGTCATCGACCGGAAGGTTCGCTTTAGCGGACTTAAACTGCACGTCCGATTCTTCATCACTGGACATCGACGTGATCTTGAACGGCACTTTAACGCCGTTAACTTTGCGATAGTCGCCGAAGTCCACATAGGATTGCAACGTGCCTAGCTCGGTCTGCGTCATAGTGGCGACTCGAAGAAGTAAGCCGCTGGCATCGTCGAAGTAGAATTCTTCAACGTTCTGATCTGCCGGAATGGCTCCGCGAACAACCGTTACCGGTTTTCCGCCAATTTTATCTTTGCCAACCACGGTAAGGCCCTCATATCCCTCGAAAGCCTTCGGGCCACGGAACCAACGTCCGATCCTGTTCAGACTCACAGCAGTATCGCCCCACACCTTGTTTAGATACGAGCCGTACTTCAGCCAGACGACGAATCCGTCATTGGCAAACCGATTTTCTCCGTCCTTGGCAAGGAATTTATTGGACCCAGCCTGAACGAGTTCGTAGGGCGACGTTTGGCCGTGATCCTTACGGGTGCCAATAAGCGTTAGGGTCTGCACGTCCCCTCCAACGGCTTTTTGATACTTTGCCAACAAATCTCCCGGCTTGATTGAGGCGTCGCTCAGTCGCTGATGTCTGGGGCTGAGGTCAGATACCGCCGGGGCGCGAAGCGGGCGGGTATGGCCATTGTGGCAACTAGTGCAAGTGACCCTGCTCTTTCCCCCAAAGTACTGTTTGTTGAGCTCGCCTTGCATCGTAATCATTCTGCGCGCGGTGACTTTTTCATCCTTCTCGTCCGACGAATAGTCCTTTTGGTTGTGGCAAAAGGAGCACTCTACTTTCAGCGACGCAGCCATGAAGTCCATCGCCGGCAGAACGTCCCTTGCAGGTTTGCCCTTAAAGATAACAATATTTTTGTAAACCTCTTCCGCTGGCTTATCAGCTTGCGGAGTCAGCATTCCCCCAACGATGACGAGGGAGACCGACGAAAGAAGGAGCAAAAGT
>JBBQMJ010000141.1:0-7791 GCA_038328815.1 Fimbriimonadales bacterium
CCCAAGGGAGCCGGTGATCACCGAAGCCTCGTCGGACAGGATATCGCCGAACATATTCTCAGTCAGAATGACGTCAAATTGTTTAGGTGACCTAATAAGTTGCATCGCGCAATTGTCGACGAGCATGTGGCTTAGTGTGACGTCGGGGTATTCCTTCGCGACCTCGTTGACGACTTCGCGCCACAGCCTGCTGGTCTCAAGGACGTTGGCCTTGTCTACGCTTGTTACGTCCTTTCTTCGGGTGCGCGCAATGTCGAAGCCTCTCCGTGCGATCCGCTCGATTTCCTTTCTCGAGTAGACGCAGGTGTCGATGGCGACCGAACCCTCCTCGCGTCTTTCCCGCGGCCGGCCGAAGTAGATGCCTCCGGTGAGTTCACGCATGACGACTAGATCGATTAGGCCCTCTTCGCCCTTGAGTGGACTTGCATCGACCAACGCTTTGAAGGTCTTGGCTGGCCTTACATTGGCGTAAAGGTTCAGTTCCGACCTCAGCGGCAGCAGCGCCCCTACCTCGGGTCGCATGCTTGGCGGCTGGACAGTATCCCATTTCGGCCCGCCAACGGCGCCGAGTAAAACCGCGTCGGAGCGTTTGCAGAGTTCAAGTGTGGCTGGCGGCAACGGCGTTCCGGTCGCGTCATAGGCACAGCCTCCTACCAGAGCGTCCGTGAGTTCCAGGTCAAGCCCGGTTGATTGAAGAACCTTCACCGCTTCAGCGGTGACTTCCGGCCCGATGCCGTCTCCGGCGAGTACTGCGATCTTGTGCGCCATTGCGTCGGAGATTATGGCTTACGGAGGCTTTGCATGGCTTGACGTTGCCTCAGATGCGTGGTTCCCCAATCCAAAATCCAAAAATCCAAAAATCGAGCTATTCCCCGATCGCCTTCACGATCACGCGCTTCCTTCTCTGCCCGTCGAACTCCGCGTAGAAAACCTGCTGCCAGGGGCCTAAGTCCAGGCGACCGCGCGTAATTGGCAAGATAACCTGGTGGTGCAGGATCAGGTTCTTCAAGTGCGCCTCGCCGTTATCCTCACCCGTGCGGTGGTGACGATAATCTTTCGTTGGCGCCAGACCCCGAAGCCACTCCTTGATGTCAGCGATCAAGCCGTCCTCCAAGTCATTCACATAAACAGCGGACGTGATGTGCATCGCCGACACCAGGCAAAAGCCTTCCTGAATCCCAGAGCGAGCTACAACTTCTGCACACTCTTGCGTAATGCAGACGAACTCTTCGCGCTGGCGTGTTTCAAACGTGAGGTACTCGGTCTCCGATTTCATGCCAAGAGTCTAACCTGTGTGAAATCCCATCGACCTCGCTGACCTTTCGCGAGACAAAAAGCGTATAAGTTAACGTACAGGATCAAACTCATGATTTTCACCGCAGCCCTTTTCGCCCTTTCGCTCATCCAACAGGGTCCCGCCCTGGTTTGCCCTATCACCGGCTCCGACCCTATGGAGGGTGCCAAGCCCTTTGAATACGCGGGCACTGTGACCACCCTTTGCTGCATGAGCTGCCCATCGGCTTTCAAGGCGAATCCAGCCAAAGCCTACAAGAGCTCGGCGGAGCAGCATCTCGTGGTCGCACAGTTCCTCTTTGATCCCGTCAACGGTGGTCGAATCGATCCTAAGAAGGCAAAAGGATTTAGCGATTACAACGGCATCCGTTTTAGTTTCGGCACTGCCGAAGACAAAAAGGATTTTGATGCGGATCCCAAGAAATACGGCACCCTCCCAACTAAGGAAGCCCTATACTGCGCAGTGGAAAACCATGCGGTCAAATCCTATTCGGCGGCCGGAGGCTTCGTGGATTACAACGGTGTGCGCTACTACGTTTGCTGCGATGACTGTCTGATGCAGATGAACACAAACCCAGCTAAATACGCTCCAAACGCGGAGAAGTACATTAAGACGCCCGTAGTTCTTACGCCCGAAAAGTAAGGGTGCGTTAGGTTAGGCTAAACTTCCAGCCGTGCAGCACAAATGTGTGATCGGCGTCGATCTTGGCGGAACCAATGTTAGGGCGTGCGCCTACCTTGAAGACGGCTCGGAAGCGGGACCGAAGATCGAAATTCCCTCCAACGCCCAACAGGGCACGGAAGGAATTTTCGATGCCATGCAACGAGCAATCGAGGGTGCCAAGAAGGACGCGAAAGACAAGCCTACGTCCATCGGGCTATCGATCCCGGGCCATGTCGACGACGACGCTGGTTTTGTGCGCTGGGCGCCAAATTTTGGCGAAACCAAGGATGGAGTCTTCCACTACTGGTCGGACGTTGATATCCGCGGACCACTAGAAAAGAGAGTCTCAATGCCAGTACGAATTGGAAACGACGCCAACCTTGCCGCGCTGGGCGAATACCGCTACGGAAGTGGGAAGAACAAGGCAAATTGCCTCGTGCTTATCACCGTTGGCACGGGAATCGGAGGTGGCGTTATCATGGCTCCGAGTGCGGTCACCGGAAATGCGACTGGGCCAATCATGCTTGTCGGCGGAAATAAGGGCGGCGCGGAGCTTGGGCATATGATCGTCCAGCATGGCGGACCCGACCCAAACTCCGGCGAATACGGCTCTATCGAGGGCTACTGCCAGCGGGACGCCATTGTCAAGCGTGCTGTGAACCGCCTGCGTCGCGGCCGCAAGTCCATTCTCAATGACTTTTGTGGCAACGATCTCGCCAAGGTCACGCCGGCGATGATATCTCAGGCAGCCGAGAAAGGCGATGAGCTGGCAATTGAGACTTGGGCCGAGGTCGGGCTCTATCTGGGCATCGGGATTGGAAGCTGCATTAACATATTTGCCCCCGATATCTTTGCCATTGGCGGCCAGATTGCCAAAGCAGGCGAGTTCCTACTTGGCCCAGCGAGAAAGGCGGCGGAAAATGTTGCCATTCCAACGCTGTTTCGAGATACCAAAATCGTGCAAGCTGAACAGCTTGAGGACGCAGGAATGCTAGGCGCCGCCGCCCTTGCCACACAGAGCCTATGAAACCCGACGATAAGAAGGAAGAAACCGCGGTCAAAATGACCCGTGAGACGGTGAAAATCGAAGGAGATAGGAACCTGTACAACTGCACGTTCGAAATCGAACCTGCCGAAGAAACGGACAAGCGCAACGAAGAGAGTTAATGCCACGTCGTTTCATTCATGAAGCGCTTTGTGTGGATCGCTGCCGCCGCCATTGCCGTGGCCGGCTGCAACTCGTTGAAAGAAAACCAGCACCCCAACATCGTGGGAAACACTGACACCAAGACCTATTTCAAAAACGTGCCCGACCTGGTCAAAAAAATCCCTGTGAATAAGCGAATCTTCTTCAAGAACGAAGACGAGGCGAGAACGGCTGGCTACGTCAATTCTCAAGAGGGCGGCCCAGATACTCCTGACGCTGGCGGAGGCTAACCTTTAGTCAGCCTCCGAAGGTAATCTAGTGCCTTGATGACGGAGGCTATAGGCTCATGACGGAAGTGATCATGCCCAAGATGGGTGACGGGATGGAAGAGGGCACTCTTCTTGAATGGCTCAAGAAAGACGGAGATAAGGTCAAGACCGGCGACGTCATCGGAACGATCCAAACTGACAAAGCCACGCTAGAGCTAGAGGCTCCCGGCAGCGGCGTCTTGACTGGCTTCCTCATTGAAGTCGGCGCCACGGTTCCAGTGGGCAAGCCGATTGCGGCGCTCCTCAAAGATGGTGAGAAGCTTCCTGCAGACTGGGCGGCCGGAAATGGCAAGGCAAAAGCCGCAAGCACGGCAGTCCCAGCAGAAGCGCCAAAGGTCCAAGAGATGGTCGCAGCCCCGGAGCCCGTTTTGGCAGGAGGCGGTCCTCCAGATAGATTAAAGGCTTCCCCGATTGCAAAGAAGATTGCCGAAGAACTTGGAGTGAACCTTTCCAGCGTGAACGGCTCCGGCCCTGGTGGACGAATCGTTGAGAAAGACGTTCAGGCTGCGGCCAAGTCCAAGCCTGCTGCCGTTGCAGCAGCCACGATCATTCCCGCCGTGGGAGACAAGAGCGTTGCCCTTAGCAAGCTCAAGCAGATCACTGCCAAGCGGACTCTCGAATCTAAAACCCAGGTTCCGCATTACTACGTCACCGTTGAAGTCGACATTGAGCGCATCGCCGCACTGCGAGAGCTCTTCGAAGAGGAAGGTAGTGGCAAAGTTTCCATTAACGATTTCGTAGTGAAGGCGTGCGCCATGTCGCTCGTAGATATGCCTGAGGTCAATGCGACCTATGAAGGCACAACGGTTCGCCAGTTTGGCGCGGTCCATATGGGCGTCGCCGCAGCCGTCGGTGATGGCCTCACTGTGCCAGTGCTTAAGAACGTCCACGCCATGAGCCTTCGCCAGATTTCCGGCGCGGTGAAAGATTTGGTGACACGTGCTAGGGAGAACCGTCTGACGCTGGATGAGCTCTCCGGCAGCACATTCTCAATCTCCAACATGGGAATGCTGAATGTCGATAATTTCATCGCGATCATCAACCAGCCGAACGCTGCGATTTTGGCGGTCAGCTCGGCTCGCAAGAAGGTGGTCGCCACCGAAGATGATGAGATTGAGATTCGGCAGAGGATGAACATTAGCTGCTCATTCGACCACCGTGTGGTCGATGGCGCGCGTGGCGCTGTGTTCATTAATAAGGTCAAGGACTACCTAGAAAATCCGACTCGGCTTTTGGGCTGATCAAGATTCGGACGACCCAGGACTCATGGGGCGAAACTGTTGCACTTTACATTTGCGAGCGTTGCTAATTAGGGTGCTTGGATCGATCCCACCACTCATCGCTCGCCTTATGTGCCATTCCCATTTCCTGGCTCGCCCTCGAAACATGAGCATATGCCCTTTCAAGATTTGACTTAATGACTGGAGACGGGTAGTTAATCTCCTTATTATTTGAATTCCACCGAATTCTACTCTTGCCTGCAAGATCAACAAATGACTTCAAGCTTTCAAAGAACACGCGCGTTGTCGCGTACGATTTGATGCTCAGCTTTTCGCCAGTATCCCAATCCGCGATGGAATGCTCAAGTTCAGAACTGCGTGTGCCGGGTGCGTTAACAAACCGCGCGAAATACACACCCTTTAATGACTGAAAATTCGTCAGCAAGCTCGCGCTCAATGCTTGGCTAGCCTCAGCAATGATCGGCTCCTCTCGAAGAGCATTATTGATACCATTCTTCGTTCCAAGCGTTTCGCCTGACAACATCGTTGTTGGATTCATCAACCCGTTCAAAGCATGTTGGTACTTTGCCGCTGCCATCGAATTGCCGACCCAGTACTCCTTAAGGGCTGATCCGTATGGGGTCTTCGGCTGATATGAGATGCGATAGGAGATGAGACTTTGACCCTTAAGTTCTCCCACAATGGCAACTATATCGGCATCTGTCTCAGTAACCTCCTGGCGCGACCCAACGCCCTCGGCACCGTGGCTGGCTGCCGGTGCCCGCGCGGCCCAAATCCAAAACGTGATGAGACACCCAAAGACGAAGACTGCAACTAACGGATCGGCCCCTTTGGGCTCAGGCTTCACTGCAGACTCGTCCTCCATCCGAGAGATATTACGCTAATTCAAAAGAATCTGCAAATGCCGGGATACGAGTGTCCCAACCCAGTTCCTCTTTGATCTTCTGATTCAACGCCTGCTGTGCGGGCGGTTCGCCGTGGACGATGAACGTCATTTTGGGCGCGGTCTTGAAGCCGTGCAGCCACTTCATAATCTCGCCCTGATCAGCGTGTGCCGAAAGTGCGTTGGCCTTGTCGATCTTCGCCCGAACTTCGATTTCGTTGCCATAGATGCGAACGGATGTTGCGCCTTCCAGAAGCCGACGCCCAAGCGTCCCTTCCGCCTGATAGCCGGTGAACAGCACAATCGTCGATGGATTGGAAAGTCGGTGCATGAGGTGATGGACAATGCGCCCGCCGTTGGCCATGCCGCTTCCCGCAATGATCACCATGGGCCCCTTCTGTGAGTTCAGAGCTTTGCTCTGCTCGGCGTCACGGATGAAGGTTAGACCCTGGGGTTCTAACAGGTTGCAGTTCCCCTTCAAGGCATCCTGCATCTCCGAATCGTGCTCCTCAGAAGCACTCTCGTAAAGCTTGGTCGTGCTCGTCGCCATTGGGCTGTCCACGAAGATCGGTATACGCGGAATCCTGCCCTCCTCCTGGAGCTTGCTAAAGTAGTACAGCATCTCCTGCGTACGGCCGATCGAGAAGCTCGGCACCAAGATCGCTGATCCGTTCTCCACCGCCTCGGCAACCAGAGCCTGGATCTTGACCATCGGGTCTTCGTGCGAATGCAGCCGGTCGCCATAGGTGCTTTCGATCACCAAATACTCGGCATTTTCGATCACCGTCGGGTCCTTAATGATCGGCGTGTCATAGCGGCCAAGGTCGCCCGACATCAGAATCCGCTCACCGTTCTCAAAATACGTTTCAGCGAAAGCGGAGCCAAGGATGTGCCCAGCAGGCAAGTAGCGCCACTGCGCGCCCCCGGGCAACGGGTGAAACGTGTTGTAAGGCACGGCCTTAAACAGCTTCATACAGTTGTAAGCATCGTTTTCCGTGTAAAGCGGGAGAGCAGGCGTGTGCGAAGAGCCGTGCTTGTTATGGTGTCTGGCGTCTTCTTCCTGAATGCGGCCTGAGTCTGGGAGGCTAATGCGTGCCAGTTCAATGGTCGCATGCGTCGCGTAAATCGGTCCCGCGTAACCAGCTCTAACCAACTTGGGTAGCCAACCAATGTGATCCAAGTGAGCGTGCGTGATGACGACTGCTTCAATATCCTGTGGCGGAAAAGGAAGGTCCTGCCAGTTGCGATCGCGTAGTTCTCGCGAGCCCTGAAATAAGCCGCAGTCGATTAGGACATGATGGCCGTTGAAGTTGAGAAGGTGCTTGGAACCTGTGACGGTCTGCGCTGCACCGTAGAAAGTTATGCTTTGCCCCACGGTTGCAGTATGACCCGCTCACGCGGCCCTACGCTGGGTCTCAATAATACGGCGGGAAGACGAACGCGTCCTGGTTCAAGCGGCCAGATGAAATAACCTTGAACGACTCGGCTTTCCAAGTACCGTCATCCTTTTTGCTGAGGCTCACGGAGATAACAGGGCTATCCTGTCCACCCCAATCCTGTTTGTCAGATCCGATAACCAATGCTTTGGCCGTATCCTTGTGGTAAGCGGTAATCCTGAAGTAGCGCATGGCGCCGTTGCAGCCCGCGTTATCGTAGGCGTTTGCAATCGCAGCTTCCATAGGCTTGCCGAACGCCTTGGTCAATACTTCGCAGTATCCGTAGGGCGCGGCAAGACACAAGATGAACATGAAGATGAAAGTCTTCCAGGGCTTCATGTCGTCGCGCTTTGTCATTGGCCGGGCAATCACGATGAGACTCGCGAGCACAGCGGCGGCAGCAAAACAGCCTATTGCGTAGAAGATTGTTCCTAGCATCCTATATAGAAGGTCGGAGCAATTAGTTGAGACCTTTAGTGTTGGGCGTTGAATGCGGGATGCAGTATGCGTTGTGCAGGTTCTTCCGGCAGCATCCTGCATACGGCATTCCTATAGCGGGCGTTTAAGATCTTCAGAAGAGTCGTCGTACGGGTCAACGTGGATCACGACTTCTGCAGGGTGCAAATCCTGGGAAATTCGGTTTTCCAAGCCGTCGGCAACCCTGTGCGCCTCGACTACCAACCACTCGCCCGCCACTACAATGTGAACGTCGATATGGCGTGTCTGCCCCGAAAGCCTGGTACGTAGCCGGTGATAGCTGCGAATCTCGGCGCAGTTGTCCAAAATGGCCTGGATCTT
>JBBQMJ010000142.1:0-7748 GCA_038328815.1 Fimbriimonadales bacterium
CGGATAACGGCAATTTTTTGGATTACGAGAGGGAGGTTCGGATCAATATCAACCAAGAGATGGCGCGTTTCGTATATCTCGGCCCTCCAGGCCTTAACCTTGACTGATCTTGTCCCAGGGCTATCTTATTTCGGCCCTTTAGGCCTAAACGGGCATGATACTCAGCGCCTTCTCATTGCCTTTAGCCACCGTCTCAAATGTCCCCCCAGGCTGTGTTCACGAATAGGCGACTAGGTCATATGAACCGGCCAGCAATCTAGAATCGGCAATCCGAATCCAAAATTAATCGATGCCAAAACGGTACGACGAAAAGCGTGACTTCACCAAAACACCGGAGCCTAGCGCCTTTGACTCCACCGGCTCAGGTGCTCTGCGATTCGTCATTCAGAAACACGCCGCGCGACGGCTTCATTATGATCTGCGGCTTGAAGTCGACGGGGCTTTAGTTTCCTGGGCGGTGCCCAAGGGACCTTCACTCAACCCAAAAGACAAGCATCTTGCTGTTCATGTCGAAGACCATCCATTGTCATATGCCTCCTTTGAAGGCGATATACCCAAAGGCGAATACGGTGGCGGCCAGGTCATTGTCTGGGACGAAGGCACTTACTCGCCAGACGAGGAAGGAACACTCCACTTTGACGACCGCGTGGAAGCGCAACGCCAGATGCGGGAAGGGTTGAAGAAGGGCAAGCTTTCCGTTACGCTTCGCGGTTCAAAACTCAGCGGCTCGTGGACGCTCGTCAAGACAACACGTAGTGCGGAAGAGTGGCTACTTATCAAGCACAGGGATGAGTACGTTTCGGAAACGCGGGACGTGCTGAAAGAGGATCGGTCTGTTCTTTCGGGGAGAACGGTCGAAGACGTCGCCGCTGGACGAGAAGGCGTCCGCAACGAGATCGACCTAACTGCAGTGCCAGGCGCGATTCAACAGGCGATGCCACGCCGGATGGATCCGATGACGGCTACCGAAATCGAGAAGCCTTTCAGCAATCCAGAATGGCTATTTGAGATAAAACTGGACGGCATTCGGGTGCTTGCCCTTGTGGAAGATCGAAGGGCCAAGTTACTCTCCAGGAACGGCAAGGACATCACAGAGAAGTTCCCCGCTCTAGTTCGAGAGCTGGCGGCATTCCCACATGACAGTTTTATTCTCGATGGCGAAGTTGTCATTTACGACGCTCAGGGGATTCCGAGCTTTCAGGGGTTGATGGAGCGATTCCAGCGTACGAATCCTAGAGAGATCGCCCAGTGGGATCAGGTCGCACCTGTGGATTTTTGTGTGTTCGATCTGCTGTATTTGGACGGTTGGGACCTGCGGCAGGCGGCCCTTTCGGAGAGACGGAAGCTGATGGAAAGCTCGGGCTTCCGCGGTGCCGCGACAAGGATTCTGGATGCCTTTCCAGAAGACGGCGAACTTGTTTACGAACAGGCGAAGGCAATGGGGTTTGAAGGAGTGGTCGCGAAACGGCTAGATTCCAAGTATCGCGACGGGACGCGCAGCCAACAGTGGCAGAAGATCAAAGGCTACCATTCGGACGACTTCATCGTCGCTGGCTACACGGGCGGTTCCGGCATGCGCGGCTCCTCGTTTGGCTCGCTGGTGCTCGGCGCGATGGAAGATGGAAAGCTCGTCTACCAGGGCAACGTTGGTGGAGGCTTTTCGGATAAGCAACTCGACGAGATTCGGGCTCTACTGAAAGACCTGGAGACGGACGTTAACCCTTTTGGCGAACCTATTCCGTCAAAAGAGTCGAACGAGAAAATCACTTGGGTGCAACCAAAGGTTTGCGTCGAAGTCCAATACATGACTCGCACGCGTGAAGGGCGGCTTCGCTTCCCGATTTTCAAGCGAATCCGTCCAGACGTGATGTACACGAGTCCGGCAACGTTTATGGCTTCACCTGAATCCGGCAACGATATCGATTCGATTCTTGAGCAGTTCGCTCAGCCTAAGAGCGATCTCACGATCATGGTTAATGGCGAGGCTATCAAGTACTCCAGCCTCGACAGAGTCCTCTGGCCCGCTTACGATGGGCAACCTGCAGTGACCAAACGCGACTTGGCCATGTATTACGCCAAGGTCTCACCCTACATCCTGCCTCACCTCAAGGATCGGCCGTTGGCATTTGTCCGGTGTCCGGATGGCATCGGCGGAGAGCACTTCTTCCAGAAGCATTGGGAGAAGGGATTGCCGGACTATGCAGAAGAGGTGGCCATCTGGTCGTCTCACAACAGCCGGTCAAGCAAGTATCTGATGGTCAACAACCTGCCGACCCTCATGTGGCTCTCCCAAATCTCGGTCTTGGAAATCCATCCTTGGTATTCGCGCGCCAATCCCGAACCCGACGCCACAGGTCTTCCACTCGACACCGCTACCTCGGAGGACACCTTAGACGCTTCCGTCCTGAGCTACCCCGACTTCATGGTGATCGACCTCGATCCCAATATCCGATCGGGCAAGGAGCAAGAAGGCGACGAACCCGAGCTTAACGAGAAGGCGTTCAAGATGACGGTGGAAGCCGCAGTTGGGCTTAAGGAAATGCTGGACAACCTAAAGCTAACCGGCTACCTAAAGACGTCGGGCAAAACCGGCCTGCACGTGTATATCCCAATTGAGCGCAACTTGACCTTTAGCGTCGTTAGGCCATTGTGCGAGACCTTGGGCCGGCACCTGATGCAGATCATGCCGGATGTCATCACCATGGAATGGGCAGTAAAGAAACGCCCCGAAAAGATCTTCTTCGATCACAACCAGAATGTGCGTGGCAAGACCCTCGTGAGCGTCTTTTCGCCCCGGCCCGCGCCCGGAGCTCCCGTGTCCTTTCCGATTGATTGGAGCCAGCTCAAGACCGTGTATCCAATGCAATACACGATCAAATCAACTCCGGCTGCCCTAGCCAAAGCAGGAGATCGTTGGCGAGATATCCTTGCCCGGAAGCAGGACTTGCATTCTCTACTCTCGTGAACGGCTTAGCGGATGCGTTGGGCGCAATCGTCGATCACGTCGATAACTTGGGTGGTTAGGGCTTCCGTTTGGGCCTTGGAGTCAGGGTCAACCATGTCTATATAGCTGGCAAACGTCCGCATATGGCCTTTGTTCGAGTCCTTCCCCCATGAAATATGGGTCTTCTGCAAGTCGTCCAGCAATAGGTAGGTGTTCATGCGGAAGCAGTTCGCGACGAATGTGCGGTACTGCTGTTTGGCGACGGGATCTTTAGGCTCCAACTGAATATGCCTTCCGTTTCTAAGGAACCCGCTGTAATCCAGAACATAGTGCTGGGGAGCGTTCGAACTCCATGCCGATGGCAAGAATGATTGAGTCAAAAGCTTCTTCGCGTTAAAGAAGATGTTATGCATAGGATATGGGCCTTCATCCCAAATCGCTTCGGACATATATTGGGCGGTTTGCAGCTGGCGATCAAAACCAGTCCGCTGCAGCCCCTGGTCGCTAAGCCAACCAAGCCACAGCCACGGCATTTTGGCCTCATTCAGCTGGGCTTCAGCTGTCGGGCCGCCACTCTTCTTGACGATTACGTCCTTAGGAAATCCAAGTTCAGCTAAGTCAAGGCCAGAATAACGCCTCGCCAGATCGCCAAAGTCCCACATTGGGTTTGGAAATGCTTGCTCTGGCCTGCTTCCGAAGAGTTCAGGCGCGTGCGGCAACGGCGCGGAGTCAATTAGCGCACGACGCTCCAGATGCTGCAGAATGAGCGTCGCTCGAAACTTGTCATAAGACATTGCCGCTGCGGGCATCTTCGAAGGCGGTGTCGTGAACTTGTCAACGCCTTTGAGCATCGAAAAGAAATTGGCATCGGAAGGGTCCGCGAGGTACTTGTCCTGGAGATCATAGTAGGCTGCGCGCCCATCATCGGTCATAGACCTTGGCAAATCAGGAAGCCACTGCGCTATTGTCGCATGCGCCTTGCCATGGAAAATGTCCTCTGAGATTCGGTTGAATTCGAAACCCACTTTCAAGCTCCATGCATCAAGGGACAATAGTTCATTCTTTGCCTTGTCAGCATCCTCAATCGATCCTATTCGCCCGTGAGTCAGGGTTGGCAATTTGTCCTGTAGCTCTTCGCCGAACGCCGCATCGCGAGCCTCAGGCGTGTCGCCTGGAAGGACGGCACCACCTGGTTGGAACGGGCGGTCGGTCATCTGATCACGCAGGGTTTTGATGCCGTACTTGTCCCGGTCAGCATGGATGAGATCTACAATCAGTGCTGCGTCTTCAGCGTTGACGTGAATTAAGGCTCTTCGCTTGATCGTCGCGTCATCGAAATTGTAAATTGCGAGTTCCAGCCCATCTGGGCCGTGGCAAGAGGCGCACGAGGCATTATTGACAAATCCAACTTTTCGCCAAGCTTCAAGACCTTTCTCATAGGCCGTTTTGCCGCGAGGTGAGCCCACAGGTTGGATTGAGGCGTCCTGCGTCTGAGAAATGGCGAGCAGCCATGGCGCCAATGCCAGGCCCGATGCGGCGAGGAATTTCAAGCGTAGAGTTAATAGCGTAAATGGCACCATAGGAATGGACTGCACGACAGTCTTCAGACGTTCTAGTTTGACATAGACGTCCAAAACGCCAAAACTATCGCACCTCACCTTGCTAGTTGAATCTCGGTTGCGGGCGAGGGGTGCGGATCGAAGAGCAACTATTTTAGCAAATTGAACGCCTGGCAGTTACCGAAGTAACAAATTTGCCTATTTGTCGCTAATTACGCTCAATTTTACTGGTGACACGCGGGCACAATGCCGACCATCCATTTAGGCGGGAGCTACTGGAGGCTGGTCGTGCGTCGCAATGTTGGCAAGAAAGTTCACTTTATATGGTTATTTGTGCCCATATGGGGAGCCTTATTGCTCTTAGGAATGGGCGGCCTTATGATGTACCAGATGAAACCCGGAACTCAACTTCCAGCGCCTAGCCGGATTCCAGGATCCTTGCAATCAACATTGCCGAGCCTAAAGCTATTTATTCATTCGGAATGCCCTTGCAGCCAAGCCACCTTGTCCGACCTTGAGAGGATCGAGGCGGACGCTCGCGGCAGACTCGACATATCCATCTACTTCGAGATTCCCGAGGGATCGGAGCATTCACCTCTGGTGGCGAGAGCAAAGTCCATCGCAAATTGCAGGGTAATCATCGACCATGAAGGCCATTTTGCTCGGCTTTATGGAGCAGCAACTTCGGGCTTTGCTGTTCTATTTGACTCCGGTGGGAAGAAGATCTTCCAGGGCGGAATTACCGCTGCGAGGGCCCACGAGGGCGACAATGCCGGGCAGGACGCCGTTCTTCAGTTCCTGGCAAAGGGAACGGTTCCAGTCAAGACAACACCCGTGTTTGGTTGCAGCCTAGGCGATCTTGGAGCTGATATCCATGGTAAGTAGTAGTTCTGAGATGCTTGACGTCGAGACCCCATCGGACTTGAGGCAGCGTTCTGAGTCGCATTACCTAAACGACCGAAACGCAAATTTCCGACATACCGATCTACTCATGAGCAGGCTCATGGTCGCCCAGTGGATTTTCGGCGTCATTGCGGCCATTTGGATATCCCCAAGAACTTGGATAGGGTCGGTAAGCGCTGTCCATCTGCATCTGTATGCAGCAATCTTTCTTGGAGGGCTAATCAGCTTCCTTCCAATAATGCTGGCCCGCTTCATTCCTGGAGAACGGATCACAAGACACGTAATGGCAGTAAGCCAGATGCTATGGTCCGCTCTGCTTATTCATTTGACCGGCGGGCGCATAGAGACCCATTTCCATGTGTTCGGATCACTGGCGTTTCTCGCCTTCTACCGAGATTGGCGAGTCCTAGTTAGTGCTACGATCGTGGTCGCTGCTGACCACATGTTTAGGGGGATTTTTTGGCCCCAATCGGTTTTTGGCGTGACTACCGCGAGCAATTGGCGTTGGATGGAGCACGCGGCTTGGGTCGTGTTTGAGGACATCATCCTTGTCCAATCTTGCTTGCGCGGCGACGCGGAGATGCGCTCGATCGCGCAGCGTCAAGCTGCCCTTGAGGCATCCAAAGAGTTCACAGAACTTGAAGTGGAGCGGCGGACAGAGGACTTGAGAATAGCCAGTGAAGCGTCGGAAATGGCAAATAGGGCCAAGTCCGAGTTCTTGGCTAACATGAGCCACGAGATTAGGACTCCGATGAACGGAATCATAGGGATGACCGAGCTGTTACAGGGAACGGACCTGGAAGAGCGGCAAGGCAACTATGCGGAGACGATCAGGGCCAGCGCGGACTCACTGCTTTCTATCATCAATGACATTCTTGACTTTTCCAAGATAGAAGCCGGGAAGATGGAAATTGAAGCCGTCCCATTTGATCTTCATGAAGTCATCGAACAAGTCGGAACGCTGACTTCGATGAGCGCCCACCGCAAGAATCTTGAGCTACTTGTTTCGCTTCCCGTGTCCTTGCCAGTGTTTCTAGGCGACCCAGTCAGGGTACGTCAAATCCTGATCAATCTTGTCGGCAACGCTATTAAATTCACCGATGCCGGTGAAGTGACAATTGCTGTTGCCATCGAGGAACGCAATTCGGACAGTGCATCCGTCAAAATCTCGATTATTGACACGGGCCCCGGAATTGCACCGGAGCGACAAGCAGCAATTTTTGAGAGCTTTACGCAGGCAGATAACTCCACTACGAGACGGTTTGGAGGTACGGGGCTTGGTCTCACGATTTGTCGACGGCTCGCCGAACTCATGGGCGGAACTCTGGGGCTGCGAAGCGAGATTGGGGTCGGTAGCGAATTTTGGGTCCGCCTGGACTTGAAGATCGCAGACGACCTTCCCGAAGTGGTGGCACCTGTTATGCCGAGCCTCGATGGTTACCGGATCTTGGTTGTTGACGACAATGCGACTAACCGCTTCCTCTTAAAAGACATTCTTGAAGCTTGGTCGGCATCGCCCGTATGCTATGAGTCGGCTCGCGACGCGCTAGCCGATCTGCGAACAAATGGCGCGTCGGCATACAACCTGATTCTGACTGACCACCAAATGCCCGGAATGGGTGGCCTTGAGTTTGTTGAGGCTGTGAGAGAGGAGTTTGGCAGCAAAACCCCAGGAATCATCATGCTCTCATCTGCGATGAATACTATCTCGGCACACGAAGCGGAAGCTTTCCCCGTCGACGCCTGCCTACTAAAGCCGTTTCGACAAAGGGAACTGCGTGATTCAATTGCGAAAGTCGTTTGTGGTGGGACTGTGGTTAAGGCCATTACTCGTGATGCCGCAGCCATTCCGCAGTTTTCGCTTGACGTCCTCCTGGCTGAAGACAATATTGTAAATCAGAAGGTCGCTGAAGGCGTCCTCAAGAAGATCGGGTGCCGGGTAACAACAGTTACAAATGGACTCGAAGCCCTCGAACTAATTCAAGACCGAGAATTTGACCTGGTCTTGATGGACGTACAGATGCCAGAAATGGACGGTCTTGATGCGACGGCACAGGTTCGGGCTTCGGAGCAGGAATCGGGGTGCCACCTTTATATACTTGCCATGACGGCAGGCGCCAGAGACACAGACCGGGACGAGTGTATCGCCGCCGGAATGGACGATTACATGAGTAAGCCTTTCAAGCAGGCTGAGCTTGTCGCTAAGATCCAGGCGTTTGTTGACAAGAGGTCTCTCGAGCCCGAGCAAGCCGCCTAGCGGATTCGCCTTGACCTTATATTCGGCGATGCCCCCACTCTCGTGATATGATTGATTGGGCCACAAGGTCTAACTCAGCTGGCTG
>JBBQMJ010000143.1:0-7747 GCA_038328815.1 Fimbriimonadales bacterium
TATCGGTACTTCGTCGGCTTGAATCGTAGCGGCCTGGGTTGCGATCCGTGGAGCGTGAAGTATATCGATCGCTTCTACTGCTGCTATCGGAGCGACCCGAACCGGACCTGTCTGAGGAGCTCCGGTCCATTGAATGGGAAGACGATGAACGGTCGCTTGAATGTGAAGAAACCGAGTGGTCGCTGCCTGAACTTCTCGAAGAACTCTGCTCATGGCTAGATTTGCTGCTCAAAGACGAATGGTCCGAGTGAGATCCCTTATCGCTATGGCTCTGTGCGGCTGATACTGCGACGAGCGCGGCGATTGCGAGACCGGTTGACAACAACTTTGTGGTTTTCATGATTTCTATACCGTCAATGAACCATACGTGCACTAGACCTGCCAGTTACGCTCTTTGAACTAATTCTAAGGTTCGGCCTTACGGTTCTACTGTACGCCGGATTTCGCTTCCTTGTACAAATACGAGGACGCTTGGTGAAGACGCCACGTGTCGAGTTGTTTTATTGAGACCAAAAAGCCATCATTTAAGGCATGAGTACCCGCAAGATTGCCGTCATTCCAGGGGACGGCATCGGCCCAGAGATCACGGCGGCCACGATCAATATCCTTGAGTCCGTCGGTTTTCACGCCGAATGGGTTCACTTCGACGCCGGCATGTCCGCCATTTCTAAGGGGCTTAGCTCCATGCCCAAAGAAACCATCGAAGGTGTTCGCGAAATTGGCATCGCCCTCAAGGGCCCGACGACCACGCCTAGCGGCGGTGGCCACTCCAGCGCCAATGTGGCGTTGCGCAAAGCATTGGACCTATTTGCCAACGTGCGCCCTGCTAAGACTCTTCCCGGCGTCAAGGGCCCCTTTGCCGAGAAAGACATCGACATCATTATCGTTCGCGAGAACACGGAAGATCTGTATTCCGGCATCGAATTTCAGCCTCATCCAGACATGGCCCAAGCCATCAAGGTCATCACAAGGCCGGGCTGCAAACGGCTGTGCGACTATGCGTTTGATCTCATGCGAAAGCAGGGACGCAAGCGCTTGACCGCCGTCCACAAAGCCAATATCATGAAGCTGACTGACGGCATGTTCTTAGAAGAATTCGAGAAGGCTTCCAAGGCGTACCCCGAAATTCAGGCCGACACAGTCATCGTTGATAACTGCTGCATGCAGCTAGTCCTCAATCCTAATCAGTTCGACGTGCTTGTCACCGAGAACCTCTATGGCGATATTATCAGCGACCTATGCGCCGGGCTCGTCGGTGGCCTTGGCCTAGCGCCTGGCGCCAATATTGGCATCGATTGCGCTGTGTTTGAAGCGGTCCATGGCTCAGCGCCCGATATCGCCGGAATGGGAGTCGCGAATCCAACCGCGTTGCTTTTAAGTGCAGTAATGATGCTTCGCCACCTCGGAGAAGCCGAGTTGGCCGATAAGATTTCGAGTTCTGTTTTGCGTGTGTGTGCGGATGGCCGCTGCCTAACCGTAGATCTTGGAGGCAAGGCTTCAACATCTGAATACACGCAAGAAGTGATCGTCCAAGCAACGGCTTGACCGATCTGATGTTTCTTGCCCTACCTGTCTAAAAGTATGTGTTCGTACATTAACCGATGAAATTCTCTTGTTAATGGACGAATTTCCGATGTACCTTCTAACAGTCGGACGCTGGTGACGCGAAGTTGCTGGCTTTCGTTCAAGGGGAGAGAACTTGACGGACTGGCGAGAATTTCGGTTGCGTGTCTTTATCGATCGGCCGATCGAGGACATCTATAAGGCTTGGCTCTCTGCGTCTCAGCTTGAGACGTGGTTTATTGCCAAGGCGCATTTAACTGACTCAGACAAAAAGGCCATCGACCCTAGTAAGATCGTTGGCAACGGCGTGCGCTACCAGTGGGACTGGTCGGAAGGCACGATAGAAAAGGGCGAGATCCTCATTGCCGACGGCGTGAGTTCCTTTGCTTTCAGCTTTGGCAAGGGCTGTACAGTTGCTGTGACCCTTTCTCGCGTTGACGGAAGGACCCTTCTCGAGCTCATGCAAACCCACACCATGCCCGACATTGAGCGCAAGCAGGACTTCTACGTAAGCTGCTCGCAAGCGTGGACGTTCTACCTAACGAACCTGAAGTCGGTCTACGAAGGCGGATTGGATTTGCGTGAGCGGGCCTCTGTCGGCGCGAAACTGATTAACGTCTAGCTCCTAATCGGGAGGGTCGAACCCCGTTTCGTCCTTAATTGGGTGGACGTCGCCTGAGAACCTCCGCTTGCGGGACCTGGGCAGGTCGAAACGGGGTTCGGCCCTCCCGGCCTTGGCTAGGCTGTGGCTCCGGAAGGAGGCGACGAAGCGCGTCCCGTCCAACCGTGTGCTCGGTACACTTGCGACCGAATGAAAATTCTTGTCGTCGGTGGCATTGGCATGCTCGGCTCTGACCTCGTTGTCGAACTTACAAACAGAGGCCATGAAATCTTTGCTCCATCCCTGGAAGAATTGGACATCACCGATCCAAGTTCCGTCGCCGAAGTCGCACTTGACGGCCGGGGCATCGAATGGTGTGTCAACTGCGCGGCTTACACGGCCGTCGATAAGGCAGAGACGGAGCGCGAACAGGCGGCTGAGATCAACACTCTGGGTGCCAGCTTCCTAGCACGGTCTTGCGCGATGGCAGGCATGAAGCTCATTCACATCAGCACGGATTTCGTCTTCGATGGCGAGGCGACCGAGCCCTACACTGAGGACGCCCCCACAAATCCCACGAGTTACTACGGCCTCACCAAGCGCGACGGCGAAGACGCAGTACGCTCCGCAATGCCAACCGCCATCCTCGTTAGAACCTCCTGGCTCTATGGCCCAAACGGCCCATCGTTCCCCAGAACCATGATCAGGGCTTGGGAGGCAGGGAAGACGCTTAAAGTCGTGTCCGACCAAACCGGTAACCCAACTTATACGGGCGATCTGGCCCGCACGCTGGTCAATATGATGGAGAAGGACATCTTTCCCGACACGTACCACGCCACGGGACCTGAGTCGATGACCTGGCACGGCTTCGCTACCGAGACGCTCACCCTATGGGAAGCGCGCAAGACGCTGCCAAGGCCCGTAGAGATAGAGCCCATACCTACTGAGGCGTATCCGACACCGGCGAAGCGCCCGAAGTATTCGGTTTTGTCTAACGCCAAGCTACAGGCAAACGGCATTGAGCCGATGCGACCCGTTAAAGATGCCCTCACCGAGTTTATCGAGCGCGGCGCAAAAATCGACGGCTGGCTCTAGCTTCAATATTCAAGAATTGCGGATGGCTCGTAGCCGCCGTTCCGGTTCGATTGATAATTGCTCCTTGGACAAGGAATTCAATCCTCACTATCTACTTTGCCACTTGACGGTTCTGCCTTGCGGCGAGATGAGCGCAGAAGGGCAATGCCAGTGATTGCCAGGCCCAGCCCCACGACGAAGACCGTTAGAATTCTAAGCGGTACGTCAGGAGGTGAAAAATAGTAGTAGTGAAATCGATTTCGATCGAGTAGCTCGGTTGCCTTGAAGTAAATAAGTGGGTAGCAAAGGCAGGTAAGGATCGAAACACCCAAGGCGACGCATGTCCAACCCGCAAAACGGCGCATGAGCACATCGTGCCACAAAACCGTTTCAGCCGGTCTGACACAATCCCATGCAATTAACCGGTCCAGCTAGATCCTCACACGGAGTTCGGGATGACAGCCTTGTAAAAAAATCAGCCTCCAGGCGCCGCCTGAAGGCTGATTGAACAAGCATCAAATAACGAGACTTACTTGATCTCGACCTTGCCACCGGCTTCGGCGACCTGGGCCTTGATCTTCTCGGCTTCGTCCTTGCTGACGGCCTGCTTGATGGGCTGGGGAGCGCCGTCGACCAAGTCTTTGGCTTCTTTGAGGCCAAGACCAGTGATCTCGCGGACGACCTTAATGACCTGAAGCTTGGCATCGCCAGACGAGGTGAGAACGGCATCAAACTCCGTCTTCTCCTCAACTTCAGCTGCAGCGGCTCCGCCGCCACCGCCGGCCATCATCGGCATGCCCATCATGGGGGCAGCTGCGGTGACGCCGAACTTGTCTTCAAGTGCTTTCTTCAGCTCAGAAAGCTCGAGCGCGGTCATTCCGCTGATTGTTTCTACGATTTTGTCAACTGTTGCTGGCATGGGTTACTCCGTGGTTTCGGGGGCTGGGTCGGCGGGGGCTAACTCAGCCTCCGGGGAAGTCGTTATGTCGGCAGCTTCTTCAAGTGTGCGAAGCTCGCCGCCTGCGCTCTCTAGAAGGTTGTGCTCCGGATCGGCCACATCGCTTTCGCGTGCAACGTCGGCGGCTTCTTCAACGGTGCGAAGATGGCCATCGGCACTCTCAAGGAGTTCGCCCGAAGGAGCCGGCTCTTCAACCACGTTAGAGGTTGGCGCGGGGGCAGCGGCGGCAGGCGCCGGTGCCGGTTTGGGAATTGGGGAAGACTCGGCAACCTTGTCCGCAACCGCTCCGATGACTCGGATTGGATCGGCGTACAGCGCCTCGATGACGCCAACGAGGCCGGTGAGCGG
Organism: Fimbriimonadales bacterium; assembly: GCA_038328815.1. Lineage (GTDB taxonomy): Bacteria > Armatimonadota > Fimbriimonadia > Fimbriimonadales > Fimbriimonadaceae > JBBQMJ01. Next base: position 4,545 of record JBBQMJ010000143.1, read on the forward strand.
CGCAATGATCGTTCCGATCAACTGCGCGATGAGTACATCCCTCGGCGGGAGCTCGGAGAGTGCCTGCACCTGCTTGGTGTCGAAGGCCTTGCCCGAGAAGAATCCGCCCTTAACTTTGAGATTCTTGTTTACTTTTGCGTAATCGAGGATCGCCTTCGTGCACTCGGACTCGTTTTCGAAAACGAATGCAATGGCCGTTGGGCCGTTATGAAGTTCGTATGGCAGGTTCGCTGCGTCATCTCCAGCGGCAACGCGAAAGAGCGTGTTCTTCAACACGTGAATCTCTCCGCCCTTCGCCTTGAGATTGGCTCTCAGCGTCTGCATATCCTTGACCGTCAGGCCGCGGTAGTCCGTAAACACCACGCCCTTGGATCTGGAATACCAGTCCTTGGCTTGCTCGATTGTGCGTTCTTTTTCTGCTGTAGGCATATTGTTATTCGCACCCTTTCGGCTCTGAAAAAGCAGTTTCGGGACCTCAGCCAGTGGCAGAGATCCCGGTTTTGGCAGGCGCGTACGCCCACTAAATCCTTATCCTCGCCCCTCGGCCGGTTGGTCTTGATTGACCGATTAAGGCTTTACGCCACCTGCTGTCTTCAGAGTGTTCGATGATTATGGCACATTTTTTCGGTGACGGGTGAAAGGTGACGGGTCAGGCTCCGCTGCTTGCACCAGGTCGTGTAGAAGTGGTTAGGCTTGGGAAGCCTGGTTCAGGGCCCGTTGTCGCCGGAGCCTAACAATGCCCCCGTAAATCCCCTGACATACGCCGACGAAGAACGCCACAAACAAATCCTCCATCCATCGGATTCGGCCAAGGACGGCAAAATCACAAAGGACTTTGATCGTAAACCAACCTACAAAATTGACGAGGAAAGTTGCTAAACCGAATCGAAACCGTGGCGTCCGGCCAACCATGGGCAACATTGTACGCCAGTAAGGTTAGGACACCTGACTGAGAATGGTGCCTTGCTTAGTGACGACTCCCGTCGGAACGGGCGAGGGAAACTAGTTCGGTGAAGCGAATGCGGAATCGAGAGTAGGAGGGGGCCGCGAGACGGAAGCTGTCCCTACCATTCCGTTCCCCCAATGCAAAATTCAATACACCGAGAGCGTCGCCTTCAACGCTGAGTCTAACCGCTCCACATCCTCTCCAGAAAGCCGCCCGACCTTCTTTCTAAGCGCCGTCTTCATCACCGTGAAAATCTGCTCAGTCTTTATGTAAGTAACGTGCTTCAGCCCGTTGGAATCCGACGGCTCAACTCGGACATGTGGCGGACCTCCGTCAAAACCCTTGATGCTCAATGGAACGATGATCACCGCCTTGTAAGGCTCCCGATGGTTCGCGGCGTTGGTTTGGATGACAACGGAGAGCTGCTCACCAGTGAGCACTAAGCCGTGCCCGCCGGGTCTATCAAATACCCAGATGTCGCCGCGATTGATCAAATCAGCCATTCAGGTTTCTAAGCGCCTCGCGCTGTGCCTCTGTAGCAACGGCGCTAATAACAAGTGCCCCCGGCTGCTGACCCGCGATCAGTTCAAATGCCTGGGCAAGCCTATCTTCCTCGGCTCTTCGCTTGGAGTCGGCTATCAATTGAGCGGCCAGATCACTGACCGATCGGTTTGTTCGGTGGGCTTCCTCGGATAGATAGGCATCTAGAGCCGCTGGCAAGACAAGACTGCGCGCCACCAACCCTTTGCCCCCGGTATTTATGGTTTTGGTTGGTGACTGTTTTTTGATAGTCTCGTAGGTAACAATCACGTTCCGGACGAATTGATACCTCACGCCTACGGAACGTGCGATCTCAGCTCGCGGAACGCCCGCATCGTGCATCTTCCTGATCTGCGCAGACTTGTTTGCAGGTTTGGTATCCGGATAGTCACTGCTCATTGATACTTCTCGCTCTCTTGATAGTTCATCCCACATTATAATCAATCGCTCCGCCCAGCGCAATCCAGGCATGTTGACGGGCTGCCATACATACCAAGGGAATGGTTGTTCGGGATTTGATACGTGGAGACGAAAGGTATTGGGGCGTTGGGGTGTTAAAGCGTTATGGGTTCCGTGGAAGGACGTTCCTCTCCAACGCCCTAACGCCTCAACACCTCAGCGCCCTTGGTAGACCTAGTTCGTAGCCGGCAACGGCAGACCGAACGCAGAAAGATACTCCCGCAACTTCGCGATTCGGTTCGGAGAGTTCAGGTCAATATTGAAAGGCCGTCCACGGGTGTCGACGATAATCCCGACTGTCCCGCCTTCAACCTTAATGCTTCGAGTCTTACCCTTACCCTCACCAACATCAAATGCCTTCGCCGGCTCAATCTCAAGCTGCTGATATTCGCCGACACCAAGAGGGAACACCTTGATCGTCCCGAACGGGATAACTTCGTTCAGACCCTGCCCCTTAACGGTCACACAGGGCTCGCCGTCCTTAGCAAGGCCAACCGGCGAGATGCATGGGCCGCAACGGACGATGCAGTCCTTCTCGAACACCTGTTTCGCTGCCTCATAGAAGTGCTCGCTGAGCACACCAAGGTGCGGCATCATGAAGATTGAGTCGACCGTAAGGTCGGTCACGCCTTCCGGCTGGTAGGCGTCCATCATCATTAGCGCAGACTGTGCCCGCTTAGGCGCGTGGCTCAAGACGCCACCGGAACCAATGATCATGTCCAGCTTCAGCATGTCCACAAGGGTGGCGCCAGAAGCTTTCTGATCGAATATCTGGCCGATATCGCGTTGCTGAGAAGACCCTTTAAGGCCACGTGCCAAGGTCTTGTGGTGGGCAAACGCCAGCCGCAAGGCCTCACGGGCAACCGCATGCTCAAGGAGCAAGTCCTCATAGGTCTGAGGAATGGTCGTCGGGCGGATCATTTTGTTGCGAAGGCGGTTGCGCACTTCGGCAGGGTCGATCGTGAAGGGAATCCAGCGGGCGATATTCTCAACGCCCGTTTCCTTCAGCACGTTACAGATCGAATAGCTCATGCCCAGGTTGGCCGAAACCGTTCGATTGTAAATGCCCTGGAACACGCTGAAGACGTCAGTAGTCGCGCCGCCGATGTCTACGCCCAGAATGTTGATCTTATCCTGATCGGCGTAAGTCTTCATCAACTTGCCAACCGCGTTCGGCGTGGCCATAACCTCTTCGCTCGTCCAGTCCAGCAGCTTGGAATAGCCAGGCGCCTGCTGCATGACATGCTCCAAGAACATC
>JBBQMJ010000144.1:0-7698 GCA_038328815.1 Fimbriimonadales bacterium
AGAAGAGAGCGAATCATTGCCGCTTCATCTCCCCAATCCTTTGGGTTCAGGAGACCCTCCGGCGCGACTTGTGCAGATTCAGAAGCTGGAGATGCGTATCCGCTTGAGGAGATAACAACCTTATGGCCAAGGTCTTTGAGAACTTGAGTGACGTGAAGTACAACAGGCGACTTACCACTCCCTCCTGCAGTCAGCCCCCCTACGCAAATGACGGGAAAGTGCGGTTTTGCAGCCTTCTTGATCCCGACGTCGTAAATGGCCCTATACAGCCGCCAACCACCGGAATATAGCCAAGAAAGTGGTGTCAAAAGTGTTCGAGCTACGACGGCGCCTGGCGAACTGCTCTCCCAGACGTCACTCCAATGCATAGCCGATTATGAGCGCCTTCCGTAGCTCACGCGGACCATGCCCTTGGTGGCATCATCCGGCAGGGGATCAAGGGTTCGAATTGAGGCGTCAACCGATTCAGACAAGATCCGACCGGCGGAGCCATCGCAAAACTCGATTCGAGACTCGATGCCCTCCTTGATTCGCTTGAATTTAAGGTCCATGATATCGTTGCTTCTAAGTTCAACGTTAGCGATCCTGATGCCCGTAAAGACAAGTTCGACGAGGGCCATTAGGCCGGAATCACGCTCGGTGGCTTCGTCGATGTAATCAATGGCGATCCGGACTTGATCATTTGCTGGGTCAAAGTCGATCGACTTCAATTCTGAGTCATGGAACGACGGCCAATAGCCAAAGAGGTCACGCAACAAACCACCTTCCGGCATCTCAGCCCATATGGCGTCGTTCTCGTTGTCCACGCGCAAAGCATAGCCCAAAGGGTTAAATTGGCCATGGCGACTCTGTTCACGAAGATCATAAACCGCGAGATTCCTAGCGACATCGTTTACGAAGATGAGCATGTGGTCGCTTTCCGAGACATATCTCCCCAAGCGCCTGTTCACATTGTCATTGCTACTAGAAGCGAGATTTCCGGGCTTTCAGAATTGCCCGTAGATGGCGACCATAAGGCATTGCTAAACGCGGCCAAAAACATTGCCGAGCAAGAGGGACTTAGCGGAGGCTACCGAGTCGTCATAAACCAGGGACACGATGGGGGCCAAACCGTTCCGCATCTTCATGCCCACCTCCTGGGTGGTGCAACACTAGGTCCCTTTGCCTAGCCCAGTTTGGACGGCATCTCGAAGGTCTTGGCTGGGAACGACTTGTTGAACGACCAGCCAGTAGCCCAGAGCATGTCGGTTGGCTTGCCCTTGATTGGCTTGGCATTGGTCCTGACCGACACGGGAAGCCGAAAATGGCCGTCAAATACCATTTCAATTCTCGACGAACCCTGAGCTTTGGCTGCGGCCTCGCCACGTTGAGCTACGATTCGGTAACTCGTGTACATCCGACCGTTATAAGGGATTACACGCTTTTCGGAGGTCAGGACATAGTTTCCGACGCCATTGCTAAGCGCCGCGAGGTAAGCCGAGACGCCGCCACGACTTTCAAGTAGCTGGGAAAGGATTAGGCGAGGAAACTGAGTCGGCCAAGCTCCTACAAGGTCTCCGCCTGCAGGGATCGAGCCCTGGCTGCCGATCGCTGCTTTCGCATGCCAACCGCCTGCTTTGACGAACGACGAAGCAATAAGTACGCCGCGACGTTTTCCGTCAGCTACGGCCATCATCGTGTGTGGTTCACCATTGACCACTTCGATGTACTCGACGTGGTAGTGGGCTGGGTCCTGAATCTGCATCTTTGACACGGCCTGACCGGTACCAGCGGGATTTTTCACCTGCAACGACGTCTCTGCCACGGCGCCATGCAACACGCCGATCGCGCTGTCCGCTGCCTGGGCAATCTGCATCGGGGTCATGTCTGATTGTTTCCAATCGCTCTGGCTGAGTTCTCCAACCTTTGCCTTCCCCAGTTTCTTCGCCTGCTGAATCATCTCCGGTGAACCCACAAGGGCCTCGTCTCGTTTGAGCTTAGGATCAATTTTCGGAGCTTCTGCGGGAGCAGGTGTGTCCCTCTTTGCCGACGCCTCGGGGCTCGGGCCAGCCTCCGGCTTGGCGCTTGCCACCGCTTCGGGTGTCGCATGGGCGGTTTCCGGCGCGACCTTCGCTTCGGGGCTTCCGCAACCGGTGGTGATTAGACAAGCTGCGGCGACAAGCCATTGATTTGCGTGAGTTTTCATTTATTTCTTCTTGGCAATGGACGGCTCTAGCCGCTCGGACAGTTCAGGCAAGGTCCGCCATAAGGCCAGCTCCACTTCTTGGAACGCCGCATCCTTCTGTTTGCAGTCGTCCAGAAAATCTTGGTTTGCTAGATCTAGACTCCCGCCAGCCTGTACTGCTTCGGCCATGTCCGCAAGCCGGTTGAACCTGTCAATATGGTCTTGAAAACGTAATTCAGCGTAATCCTTGGCCGCTTCGGTTGAAATCAGAAACTGCCAATCCGATGATTCAGCCAATAACAATTCTCTCGCTGCCTGCTTGGCAATATCAACGGCTGCAGGCGAGATACAGTTCCGGGCCAACAGCCTGATGCGGCGCTCACAGGGGTAAAGCTTCTGCCAGGTCCAGTAATTTTCATCGTTGATCCAGATGTAGTGATAGCCACCCTCACCCCAAGAGCCTTCGGGCAACGTGATCTGGTGCTTGGCGGGCTCTTCAGCTAGCAAGTCGCTTCCAGAGACACATGTGATATCGCCGTCTTTGTGAAGTGCCACCGCGACTTCGTACAGAAACTCCGGCCCCTCCCACCACCAGTGGCCAAAGAGCTCTGTGTCGTACATCGCCACGAGCGTGCCCGTCCGGTCGGCTTCGCCTTTGTAATAGCCCAGAGCGCCCTTTAGGGTCTGGACGAAATCAGCGGCGTGGCCGGCGAGCTTGTCATAGGCAGCGTACGGGTCGTAAGGTTGCTTTTGGCCAAGGTCCTGCTTGTTTTGGCTTATGCGCCAGTATCGAAGACGGCCTGGATAGAGCTGTTTATGGAATTCCAGGTAGCTTTCGTCACCGGGGTAGCCCGTGTCTCCAGACCACACTTTGACTGTGGTTTGAGGGTCGCGCGCTAGGCAGACTACACCGTTCTTTAGTTCGTAGTGCTGGTACTCGCTACGATATTCCGGCGGTGGAGCAAAGTTCTTCTTGCTTCTAGCAAAGAGTTCCGCGAGCTGAGGGAAATTTGCTGCGTAAGTTCCGAGGGGCTCACCGCCGCGGATCATGTGGGAGTCGACAAAGAAATACTCGATGCCATTCTCGGCCAGATATTCTTCAACTCCGCGCCTTGGCCACGGGATTTCGGTTTCATTGACCGGCGATTTCCAGTCGTAGGCGGGACGGTAAGCGCACTCTGGAAGCCAAATTCCCTTCGGCTTTCTGCCATAGTGCTTCTCAAAATTCTTGACGCCCAGCGCCACTTGCGCCGAACAGCTCTCATCCGTTCCTAGGAGGGGCAAGTAGCCGTGGGTGGCGCAACTCGTGATGATCTCTATGCTGCCTTGGTCTTGGAAATATTTGAAGCCATCGACAATGTTGCAGCCCCATTGATGCTTGAACTGAACCAAGGAGCGTGTGTAGATGCGCTGCCACATTGCGGCGAGGCCCTGCATCCACAACGGCCCTTCGATTTCAAATTTCTTCTGATCCTCGATCGCCGCGCTGATCTTGCTTTGACAGTAGGCTTCGAAACCGTCTTGGAACTCTTTATCTGCGAGTTGCTCGGAAAGAACCGGCGTCATGTTCACGGTCCAACGAGGCTTGATCCCTTCGTTATTCAACCTGTCCAGAACATGAAGGAGAGGCAGGTAGCACTCAGCGGCGGACTCATTAATCCAGTCGGTGCCATGCGGGCTCTTGCCATGCGACAAGACATAGGGCATGTGGGAATGAAGGCAAAGCAGGAACCGTCCGACCGGCATTGGACTATTTTAGCGGTTTATCGTCGGGCGAATTCAGATTCGCCGAAAACGGGTCTATGCCTTCGCGTAACGAGCCTTCAGGGCGGGCCAAGTTCCATCAGTAATCGCCTGGCGAATTTCGTCCATTAGCCGGGCATAGAAGGCTAAGTTGTGGAGGGATGCCAACCTGGCCCCAAGCGGCTCTTCGGCCTTGAAGAGGTGCCGGAGGTAAGCGGCGCTGTACCGCATGGTTTGCGGAAATACGCTTTCTGGATCGATCGGCCGATCGACGGCTGCCCATTCGGACCGCATGATATTGACACGGCCATTGAGCGTGTAGAGACTATGGTGGCGGGCCATGCGGGTTGGAAGAACGCAGTCGAACAAATCCATCCCAGACTCGACCGCATGGATGATGTCGCTTGGGTGGCCCACTCCCATGAGGTAGCGGATTTTGTCATGGGGTAGTAGAGGCGCCGCCAAGGTGACTACGGGGCGTTGCATGTCCGTTGGCTCCCCAACGCTCACGCCGCCAATCGCGAAACCATCGAATGGCAGAGACGAGATATACGCGGCTGACTCGCGCCGCAAATCCTCGTGAACTCCGCCTTGAACGATTCCGAACACCGATTGTCCCTCAGCTCTTGCTTCGATGCAACGCTTAGCCCAGGCGTGAGTGCGGTTCATTGCGGTCGCCGCTTCATCGCGAGTACAAGGGTACGGCGGGCACTCATCGAGGGCCATCGCAATGTCCACTCCTAGCTCGCGCTGTATTTCGATTGCCTTTTCGGGAGAGAGAAATAGCCTAGAGCCGTCAAGATGAGAACGGAAATGAACCCCTTCGTCGTCTATCTCGCGCGATTTTGCCAAGCTCATGACCTGGTAGCCACCCGAGTCGGTTAGCGTTGCTTTGGGCCAAGACATGAACTTACCTAGGCCACCCAACTTCTCAATTAATTGGCTTCCTGGCCGAAGGGAGAGATGGTAAGTATTTGAAAGGATGAGTTCGAAACCCATCTGCTCCAGGTCTTCTGAGCCGATGGTTTTGACCGTCCCTTGGGTCCCGACGGGCATGAAGGCGGGGGTTTCGACCGTGCCGTGTGCCGTATGAAGCCGCCCGCGACGTGCCTTTGTGTGAGGGCAAGTTGAAAGCAGCTCAAACTGGACTCGTTTAGACGTCTTCAGGTCGCCATTCCTCATTGAGCTTGCTGGTCACGACGTGGTCTTCCCATGTCCCGTTAATACGCAGGTAGTCGCGGAAATAACCCTCGACCTTAAATCCTTGATTGCGAAGCACATGAGCGCTCCGTTCGTTGCGTGGCATGTAACAGGCGCAGATGCGATGCAGGTTGAAGGTCTTAAAGACAAATGGAATCGCAGCCGAAAGGGCCTCGGTGAGGATGCCCTTGCCTTGGACTTGCTCGTCTAGGGCATAGCCAAGAAGACAGTCAAACCTCGGTTTGAGCTCAAAAGAATGAAAATTGGCTACACCGATCGCTTGGCCTGTAGGATCAAATATCACAGTTCTCATGCTCATCATTGCCTGGAACTCTGCTTGGGCTGAGTTGAGCCTGGTGCGCCAATTGTCTTCTAGGAAGAAGCCTGGCGAAAAGGTTGGATATGTGGGCTGGAGATAGTCGCGATTGCGGCGATAGAAATCGGTCAACGCAGCCGCATCGGAGGCGGTTGGGACCTTAAGGGTAATTCGATCGCTCTTTAGGATGACTGCGTCCATCGCCAAAGCAGTTTGACATGTCAATGGGCGGGTAAAACCTTATCCATGAGTCAGCCCTATAATCGCGTATATAACTTCTCCGCCGGCCCCTGCACTTTGCCGGTTCAAGTTCTGGAAGAGGCGCGTGACGACCTCATGAACTATAAGGGCCATGGCATGAGCGTGATGGAGATGAGCCATCGATCTTCGGTTTTCGAGGGCATTCTTGCGGAATCTGAGGCGAGCCTTCGTTCACTCGCAGGGATTCCCGCCAACTACAAGATCCTTTTTCTGCAAGGCGGAGCGAGCATGCAATTCAGCATGATCCCGATGACTTATCTGAAGGGCAAGGGCTCTGCCGACTATATCACCACCGGCACCTGGGGCAAGAAAGCTGAGGAAGCTGCGTTTATCGAGGGCAACGTCAATGTGCTTTTCGACGGCAAGCCGACTCGCTTTGATAGCGTTCCTGATCTAGCCAACCTTCCGTACACCCAGGGCTCCGAATATGTTTACTTCACGAGTAATGAGACGATTCAGGGTGTGCAGTTCAAGGGAGACCCGACGGTTCCGGGAACGCTGATCTGCGACATGTCTTCGGACATCCTATCGAGACCAGTTGATTGGACTAAGTACGCGCTTGTTTATGCAGGCGCGCAGAAGAATATGGGACCTGCTGGCGTAACGGTGGTGATTATTCGCGACGATATGCTTGAGCGTGTGCCACCACACATGGCTCCCGTGCTGGACTACAAAGTTCAGGCTGAGAACGGCTCGATGTACAACACACCGCCTTGCTGGAGCATTTACATGGTTGGCCTGGTTTACCGGCACTATGCAAAGGATGGTGGCCTTGCCGGTGCGGACAAGAGGAGCTCGCTAAAATCCAATATCCTTTACGATGCAATCGACGGATCAGGTGGCTATTACAAGGGCCATGCCAAGCTGAATTGCCGTTCAACGATGAATGTCACCTTCAATCTTCCAAGCGAGGATTTGACGAACATGTTCGTCAAGGAAGCTGAAGGGCTGGGGTTAGATGGTCTGAAGGGGCATCGATCCGTCGGCGGAATCCGGGCAAGCATCTATAACGCATTCCCTGAGGAGGGATGCCAGGTATTGGCTTCCTTCATGAAAGATTTCGCCGCCAAAAACGGCTAGCATGTTTGGATGCGGGGAACGCTCCTCAATACGGCGACCGTAGCGGTTGGCGCCCTAATTGGGATGGCTGCTGGTAAGGCTATTCCGGGCGCGTACCTGGACGTCACGATCCACGGATTGGGCTTGTCGTCGTCGGCCTGGGGATCAAGTTGTTCTTGCAATCGAAGAACATCGTGGCGCTGGTCGCAGCGATCGCTTTTGGGGGATTGATCGGCATGGCAATCGGCATTCAACCTGGCCTTGAGGCCTTTGCCGAATGGGCACGCGCAAACCTTGGCGGCTCAAAAGGAACTTTTAACGAAGGTCTGATCACGACGAGCATCTTGTATTGCGTCGGCCCGATGACCTTGCTTGGATGCCTGCAAGATGCTCTTGAAGGCAAAATTGAGCTACTCGCAATCAAGTCCACCCTGGATGGCATATCTTCGATCTTCTTCGCGGCGGCCCTGGGTTCTGGCGTACTTGTGACGGCATTGATCGTGCTCATATTCCAAGGAGCGCTTACCTTCGCCGCTCGGCCGCTAAAAAGGTTCGCGCAAGATGGTGAATTGATCGACGAAACAGGCGCGGCGGGTGGGATTTTGCTGATGGGAATCGGCGCTGGCATGGTTGGGATCAAGGGACTGAGGTTGGAGACTTATACGCCAGCACTTGTCCTCATGCCTCTGTTTATCGTTCTGTTCAGGAAGGTCTCGGCTCGCAAGACTTCTCAGAAGCAGGTCAGGGTTGGGTAGTTTGTTGCCATGAAATGGTTGTCTTCAGCGCTTGGGCTTGGCTTGGTGTGCTGGGGCCTAATCCTGTTTGGCGCTGGAGATACTTGGAATGACGACCACGGCCTAGTCCGGGGCTTCACCGCCAATCAATGGCTTTCGCTGTTCACCTATTTAGCCTTATCACCGGTGGTCGTATGGGTCATTCGGAAACTCCTGCGGGC
>JBBQMJ010000145.1:0-7667 GCA_038328815.1 Fimbriimonadales bacterium
GGGTTCTCCGACGCCGCTCCCGCCGAGCAGGAACCCGACCGATACACCTACAACCCTGCCAACGTCGAAGTGCCGCCGGAACTGAAAGATGGGAATCCAATGGCCGGCGAGAGCCTCAGGTTTAGGTCCTATCCGCGCCAAGACAACATCCTCATCTATCGATCGCCAACGATGACAAGCCCAACCACCGTCTCAGGACCAATACACCTAGACTTGTATTTCTCCACCAGTGCCAAAGACACCGATTTCTTTGCTGTGCTTCTTGATGAGGATGAGAAAGGGAATCTGAGCTTCGTTGATCAGCCCGGAAAGGTTAGGGCTTCGTTCATGGATTCAAACATGAAGCGCACACTCTTGACGCCAGGAAAGATCTACCACGTCGATATCAAGCTATGGGATACTGCCCACTGCTTCCTGCCTGGGCATAAACTAGCCGTCGCGATCACTAGCTCACTCTTCCCCGGCTACGCCCGCAACCTCAACACAGGCGAACCCATCAAGAACGCGACTAGAATGGTCGCGGCAAGCCAGACGATCTACCACGATAAGCTCCATCCCAGCGCACTGAAGGTCCATATATTGAGCTTTTAACCAGCTTAGACAACCGAAGGCTCCGGGCCGCGACGGGACGGATGGCCCCCGTGCCGTCCTTACCCAAGCCGCACTATGGCGCCGACATTACAACCGACGGCCCCAGCCGCGACGGGAGGGATGGCCCCCGTGCCGTCCTTGCCCAAGCCGCCCTATGGCGCTGACATTACAACCGACGGGCGTGCAAACGACGAAACACGGCCTCCAGTCAAGCCCATCCCAGGGAGCAGGACCCATCCCTCACCCGGAGGTCGGAATGACACCGACACCTTTCACGATTCTCCAGCCTGAGCGTTTTCCCACTACATTGATGGGCTGACTCTCAGGCATAATTCTGCTTATGCTTTGGAACGCATCTTTCGCAATGAAGCGACACGGCTTACTCGTGTTCTCAGCCGCTCTTCTAGCTGTGGTAGTGGGCTGCGACAAGGCACCCGACGATCCTCTTGGCGCGAATTCGGATTCCATTCCATTCCTCGTGAAGAAGCTTCGCCCGATGATGGCCGGCGAAGACCAGGACTTGGCTTACATGAGAAGGCTCCCAACTGTGGCTAGATCCACAGACCCTGAAGCCTTAAAGCTGATGTTCGATGCCATCAAGGATCCCAAGGCAGATCACGCGTTTAGGGTCGCCGCATTTCAGCACCTGGTAGGTAGCGGCGGGGCAGAAGGCCTCAAGGTCGTCAGCGGTCTTCGAAAGAAGGCTGGACCCTTGCAGCCCTGGTACGAGCGAGTGGACCCCGCAAAAATAGCTCCCGAGCAGGTCATCGATACCAAGACCGACGCTAAGGGACAGACCTGGAAGCTGTTCACTTCGGACGCACTTGGCAACAGGAACGATCTTTTCATTTCGCAGAAGGTTGGCGAAAAGTGGTCACCCCCGATTTGGACAGGCGTGTCGCAAGGCAGAGTTCTTAAGCCAAGCGACGGAGGAGACAGCAAGACTGGTACTCCGCCCCCAGTTCTTCCACCCTTAATGATCCGAGGCGTAGCTGAAGAAAAAGTGCTTGCTGGCGGTTGGATCACGATGTTTACGGGGGATGCGTCCCTCCTGAAGGACACCGATGGCGATGGCCTTACTGACATTGTCGAGGCGCGCCTCGGTACCGATCCCACCAAGGCCGATACGGATGGTGATGGCATGCCCGATCCCGTCGATCCGTGTCCAAACGGCCCACTTGGGAAGATGGGCGACGAGGAGCAGATAATCAATGCTGCCGTCGAAGCTAGCGCTTTCGAGGAAACTGCCATAACCCCAGCAGTTATTGCCGCAAGGGGCATCAAGCCTTTTCAGGTCGAAGGTTTTCCGGGGATGATTCGGTGGAGCCTGGGTCGTCAAGACGAGCTCCGAAAGCAATATCCGGCTGGCGTCAACACATACACGTTCTCTTGGAAAGATCCGGCCCGTAAGGATGTCCACCTGATCGGCTTTTCGGACGACCACAATTCCGCGAAGACGATGATGAACCGCTCAGACGGCAAGTTTGGTGGAAGGATTGTTGTCGATCTTAAGAAAATCGATGGCGTTTGGTTCGTTACCGACATGAAGCCAGACGACGCAGCTTGATAGGCGAGTAAGCCATCTGGCCCCTGGACCTGACGCGATTCTCGGCGCGCGGTACCGGCAACCGACCTATAATAACGGGCCGATGCAGCCATTGAACCAAATCATGAACTGGTCCTTTCAGGCCGGCAAGATAGCTCGCATCCCGGTTCGAGTCCATATTTTTCTGCTGATCTTTGTCGGCTACCTCGTCTTCAACAAGAATTACGACGGTTGGTGGACCCTAGCCTTCTGCCTCGGGATGACCACCTCCGTCCTGCTCCACGAACTTGGACATGCGCTAACGGCAAGGAATCTTGGGCTGCGGCCAATCCAGATCATGCTCCACCCGTTCGGGGGCTGGGCTGAAAGCGCAGGCCGCTGCACCGCACGGCAGGACTTCCAGATCGTCGCCATGGGTCCTGCCGTCAACTTCGCCCTCGCGGGCGTACTGTGGGTTCTACAAGCGCTCTTGGAACCAAGAGTCCAAAGCGAATATGCCATCCAAGTTATGGATTTCATGTACGTGATGGCTCATTGGAACCTATACATGGGCGCCCTTAACCTCCTGCCCAGTCTCCCGCTCGATGGCGGCAGAATCCTCGAGTCCATCCTCAAGATGCGAGGAAACCGCAATCCGCTTCGCGTCACCGCCATTACCGGACTCGTTGCTTCAGTTTTGCTACTAGGCGCAGCGGTCATAACAAACGACAACTTCCTCATCTTCTTTGCCCTCTTGACTGGTAGTAGCTCGTTCTTTGCCTACCAAAGCTCAGCAGGCGCCGGCCCGTCTCGTCGAGACGTTAATGAGCACATCAAGATGAAAGAACGCGAGCGGGCAAAGGCCGATGAGTACCTGGACCGCGGGCGAGATAAAGAAAGGCAACGCGAAGAACGGGAACGCCTACGGAAGCTGTTCTCAGAATCGGTGGACAAGGATTAGATTGACGTTTACGATGCCAAATGTTCTGGTGAAAATGGACGAAGCTCGCAGAGTTAGGTTTGGTTGCGGGCTCCTAATCGGGTTTATGCTGGCGGTTGACCTGCTAGCCGTAATAACAAGGGCGGATTTTACAGGTGGTGCCGCAATTGGGCTTCTGGGTACTGGGCCGTTGACGGTCGGAATGATGTCAAGAAAAGCTGGTCGCCAGCCGTACATTCTCGTGCCCGCCCTATTTTGCGGGCAATTCGCCTATATAATCCTCGCTTCGATCAAATAAAGTCGACTATGAAACCCTTCGGCTCCACCTCTGAAGCAGGCTCCACGACCCCTAAATACCTAATACCTAATACCGCACCACACCCCACCCTACCGATACTTCTCCCGAAACCTCCGCGCCAAATGCACATCATTCGGTTGGCACTTGTCAATCGCCTGGTCCCAAGCTTTGTGGGCCTCCGGTTTCCGATTGAGTGAGTAGTAGATCATGCCGAGCGTGATGTACCTGCCGGGATTATCGTCAATGTCCTTCAGCAGCGGCTGCTCGTTCTTGAGAGCCTCCTCGCCGCGATTGTTGAGGGCAAGGGCCATGGAGAAGCTGTCGGTGCTCGCCGGGTCGTCCTGAAGGTTCACCGATTGCTGGCACTCCTTGAGCCCTTCCTGTACCTGGCCATCCAAAAGTAAGAACCAACCTAAGTTGTTATGGGCCAGACCAGAAGAAGGCTGACTCTTCACCACCGCCCGACAGTGCGGAATCGCGTCCTTGTAATTGCCTGCGTCTCCAAGGTCGCTGCACTTCTGCTCATCGTCCGTAAGCTGCTGAGTTGGGCTGCCGATGGGCGTTGCGCTGGAATAGGCAAGCAATGCCAACCCGCCGCACCCGACGACCAAAATGCAAAACCCGCCAAGCAACCAGTAAAGCCAAATGTTCTTCGGGCGCGGAGGCTGGTAGCCCGGCTGAAAAGCCGATTTCCAATCCCCCCGCGGCATCCCCATAAGCGGCAATTTACCCAATGCCGAGATCGCGTGTAGCCGCCGAATGCATGTCTCGGCGTCCGGATCTACGCCACTAAATCCCCAGTAGCCGCCGAAATGCTCGAGGCTGTCTCAATGTAATGGGTTCAGGGCCTCCACCGCTTCCAGCGCGGGGACGCTGGCCAAAGGCCTGGTGGGGGTGTCTCCGGTTTGAACCTGCAAAAGTCCTTTCAAGTCATTCCTAGCAGAATGTACCTTGGTTGCTCCTCCTTGCGCTTCTTAGGAAATCAGCCCGTTCCACTTGAAGAATCGTAGTCTCGTCGTTATACTTGCGCAACCATGAGCAAGCGAGTTGTCCGAATGCATTTTGTTTGTCGAGGGCGTTTGGGAGTGAAATCCCCGGAAAATGGCGACTTTGAAACTGGCGTCTGGAAAGTGTCGGCCAAGAACGCAATGGCTGTTCAAGAAATCGCCTTGCATGACTCTCGGTCTGAGGCCTCGTACCTCCAAGGCGAAGTCATGTCGAGGAAAGCAACCCAGCACAATGGCGCAACCCGATACATTTTCACGGTCAGGCCAACCACCACTCCTCTTATTTGGAGTGGGAATGGTACCGGTGAGAAGGGATATGTCTGGAGTTGACTGAGGTTACGGGAACGGCCGACGCCGCGCTCTCCCACCCACCCCGCGCCCTTCAGCCCTTCGCGCATTCGCGCCGAATGCCAGAAGCCCGCTCCCACCGCGACGTCGGCTATGGTTTCCTAAGGCTGAGCCAGCAGGTCCAACAAGCGCAAAGCCCCAGCCAGATACCGGCGATAAGCCAGAATAGAGCCTATGCGATTTCAGGCTCCGCGCGGCACAAACGACATCCTTCCAGCCGACTCCCATCGATGGGTCGCTCTTGAAGCTTCGTTTCGTGAACTCACCGCCCTATACGGATACCGCGAAATCCGCACGCCCATGTTCGAAGACACCGAACTTTTCGTCCGCTCCGCAGGCGAAACCAGCGATGTCGTCTCCAAGGAGATGTACGACTTCGAAGACAAAGGCGGCCGCAAGATAACCCTCAAGCCCGAAGGCACCGCCCCAATCATTCGCGCCGTAGTCGAGCACAGCCTCTGCCCGCCCGGCACGGTCCTAAGGCTCTCCTATGTCACCCCAATCTTCCGCTACGATCGCCCCCAAAAGGGCCGGTATCGGCAGTCACACCAGGTTGGAATGGAGCTGGTCGGTAGCGGATCGCCAGAGGCGGATGCCGAAATCATCGAAATCACGATACGCTTCTATGAGCGAATCGGCATCGATGGCGCCAAGGCCTGCATCAACTCGCTCGGCAGAGAAGAGTGCCGCAAGAACTACCGCGAGGCCCTGCTAACCTACGCCGAGCCGCACCTAAAGGACGAAAGCGAGGAACTCCGCGCCAAGGTGCAAAAAAACCCCCTGCGACTCCTTGATTCCAAGTCGGCTGACATTCAAGAGATGCTAAAAGGGGCGCCCGTCGTCACCGATTTCCTAGAACCCGAAGCCCGCGCCAATTTCGAGAAACTGCAGGAGCTACTGACCACCGCGGGCGTCTCGTATGAAGTGGATGACCGCATCGTGCGTGGCCTCGACTACTACACGGAGACCGTGTTCGAGGTGCTGACCGATAAGCTCGGCGCGCAAAGCGCACTCTGCGGCGGTGGCCGTTACGATGGCCTCGTCAAGGAACTCGGCGGCCCGCCAACACCAAGCGTCGGCGTCGCCATGGGTATAGAACGAGCACTGCTGGTTCTTGAAGAGATTGGCAGGAAGACGGACGTGCCAAGCGTGCAGGTCTTCGTCGTCCGCGCCACTCCCGACGCAGCCAGCCAAGTCAACGCCATCACAAAGGAGCTCAGGGCAGCAGGCGTCTCCTGCCTAGCAGACCTCGACGGCAAAAGCATGAAATCCCAATTGGGCCAGGCCGACAAAGCGGGTGCCAAATTCGCCATCATCATCGGCTCCGATGAACTAGCAAAGAACGTAGTGCAACTACGAGATCTCGGCAGCAGTGCGCAAACTGAGGAGCCAAGGGTTGGGATTGTGGACGCATTGAGGTCCCGGCTTTGACGATCCATCCAATTTTGGAATGCCGCAGGCGTCGGGCTTTATCAGTCCTTATGGCAGTAGCCGCCACCGCGATCAGTTCGGCCCAGATTCCCGACGTTCTCATCCACGTCGACCTGCGCCCCACCTACCGCGCATTCAACGGCGGCGGCACCACCGGGCACTGGTATGACGACCTTGGCCGCGCCAGTACCGTCGGCCTAAGCCTAACCCTCGAACCGGGCCTCAAAGCATATTTCAGCCAAAGACTGGAGCGAATTGCCAACGATGGCGATCCAGACCAGTTGGACGAGTATTACGTGGAAGACGAAGGGAACTGGCGAGTGGGCAAGCAGGAACTCCCTTTCGGCCCCAAGTTTCTTGACCGAGAGTCCGCTCTTGGCGTGAAGACCCACCTAATTGTCGCCGACCAGCCCCTAGATGTGCAAGTATGCGACGCAGGTCCCGGCCGTCCCCGCGGGCTCGTCGCCAGAATCGGTGAGCGACTGGGCATCAGCTTTGAGATTGGCAACCACTTCGGCATCGCCGGAACATCCCTCGCTATCCTAAGAATTCCCGAGGCATCTCCAGGCATCGGGCGCGGCTACGGCCAGGTGCTCGGCGTAGATTACGGTCAAGTCTCAGGCGATCTCAGCTCCAAAATTGAGTTCGTCGCCGTCCGCAAGGGTGAAACTGACGCCGATATGGATGAAAATGTCCTGGATGTAAGCGCTTCGCTCAAACCCGACCGTTATCGGTCAGTCACCTTCGGCTTCACCCGCGCATTCCAGCAGTCGACCAACGTAATGCGCGCTTCAGGCAGCTTCTACGCCTACAAAGGCGCAACCGTCGAGCCGTTGGTGCGATATAAAGATGGCAAGTTGCTCGATTTCGGCATCTCTCTAAGGTTGAAGGTGTAGGTTTGGTTTCACGGCATTTTGGACTTGACAACTTTGATCCCATATTTTGGAGAGAAGGACTTGTAGTAGCGGCCGAATGTTTGTCTCGGCGTCCGATGTTTCGAAACGGCAGCGCGCCCGTAGCCGCCGTGGTGGCTCCTCCCGGCATCCGGGTCGAGGCTGTCTCAATGTGATGGATTGAGGGCCTCCACCGCTTCCAGCGCGGGGAGGCTGGCCAAAGGCCTGGTGGGATGTCTCAGGTTTGAACCTGAAAAAGTCCTTTCTGGGCCCGATAAGGTACTAAGATCCAAGTGAAGGACGCAAAGAATTCAGCGCAATGAAACAACCTCGGCCCCGCCTCCGCCCCAGTCCGACAATCCAAAAAACCAAAGATCCAAAATTGAGATGAAACTCCTCCTCAATCCCCTTGCGCTGATCTTCCTAGTTGTCACCCTCATTGCAGCCGCGTTCTCCAGCGTTCCCATCGCCGCCAGAGGCGCGTTCGGCTGGCTCATGACAATGTTCTGGCAGATCATGAAAGGAACGCAACAGAGGCGAAATGAGCTTGTCGTCGGTGAAGACCTGAAGCCCGAAAGCCAAGCCATGCTCCGGCCGATCAGGAAGCTAGCGAGGGAGATGCACGATCTCGTAG
>JBBQMJ010000146.1:0-7650 GCA_038328815.1 Fimbriimonadales bacterium
TTGGTCATTGATGCCCTGGACCAGGAACTTACGCGCACGGTCGTACGTTCCTTTTGCGACAATGTCCTCAACGGATGGATTGGACGGCAACTGTTCGGATTGTTCAAGGAAGCTGGGCTCAATGACATTAGGGTATCCACCCAATCCCCGGTGATGGCTGGCATTCCGTGGCAAGGCATCGGGTGGCTAATTGAACAGATTGTCGAGCCAGCGTCTCTAACTGGAGCTATTTCGTCGGAGCAACGGGAAGAGTGGCTGGCGGACCAGCAGAAAAGAGCTGATAGCGGAATGTCTTTTCTCAGCTTTACCCAGTACAGAGTTTTCGGCACAAAAGGCTAATTGTCCACGATGGTTGAATTCTTGGCGGCGGCCAGCGTAAAGCAAAGCCAACGCTCTCCCGTCGTATCGCGCTCAACCCACGCCCGCCCGCCAGAACGGCGGCAGATTCTCGCAAACGCGAGCGGCGGCCAGGAAGTTGCGATATCGGTGAAATTCGACCGCGTCGACGAATCCACACCATCGACCACCTCAAGGAACAAGTTTGAGCACCCCTTCACGGCGAGGAACCCATTCGACATCTCAAGGACAATCCCGTCGCCGCCTTGAGGCAGGTTCTCGACAATGCAGGAGATCGCGATTTTTGCAAGCCTAGGATCAGTATCGACGATAGCGTTCGCGGGAATCCTTGCCGTGAACTCAAAAGACGTGTCGGAGATCGCCTCCTTCATCAGTAAAGAAAGATCGACAGTTTCTACTACAACATCTGCTTGGAGGGACCTCGCTAGTGAGATCAGCCTCTCGATATAGGAACCTATCGCGCGAACGTTCGCGCCAAAGGCCTTGACGGCGGCAACGCCCTCGGGTCCTAACTCTTCAGAATGGTCCTCCTGTAGGATCGTCGCAAATCCAGAAAGACTGCGTATTGGCCCGCGCAGATCATGCCCGACCGTCCCCGTAAATGTAGACAAAGCCTCAACGGCCTCCTTAAGGCTATCAGTTCTCTGACCGGCCAGAGCGTCCAAATGCCTGTTCAGCCGCTCAGCTTCGGCGTATGCCGAGGCGCGGGCCACCTTTTGAATCCGAAGTTGGGAAATAATGCCAGAGTTTTGTATCGACGACTGTGATATTCGATCGAGGGCGCGTCTTAGCGTGAAGATCAAGATTAGTCCAGGGCCAAAAGCTACTGGCATCTTCGCAGCCCAATATGCCCAAGCATTAGCAGGCGAAGGGATAATATGCGCCCCTAGAGCGGTTGCGTTTCTGAAGCCAACGAAGGCCCCTGCTGCGATCAATAGGCCGGCAAGTGCGGCTTCCCAGCGTCCCAAAAACAGCAGGCAAAAACACAGAACATCGAGGCTGATCGTCATTGGCCCTGTGAAATCTGATGTTCGACTCCACGAAAAGAGGCAAATCGCTAAGAGCGGCAAGATGCTCATCAATGCCCGGGCCCTAAAGGGCATGGGTCGAAGCCACATCACGACCGGGAAGAACGCGGTCGCGCACCAGTAGCCCGCAAGATCAATGCGTGTGGCTTGGTCCCGGCTGGTAAGCGTGAGAATTGTAAGGGTCCCAACTGCAAATGCGAATTCAAGTCCAAGCATTATGCTTAGCGAGCTATGTCGCCAGTCGACTTCACTGGAAAGGGGGAGTTGCTCGGAATATGCCGATTCCGACGGCGTCATCTGGTCCACTACTTCGCCTGGCGAACCGAATGTCAATTCGAATTTTGCTCCGTTACCAGGCGTTGACGAGGCTGTGACAACGCCCCCGTGGCGTCGGACAATTTGCCGAACCGTCGACAAACCGATCCCTGATCCAGACGATTCTGTAGCTTTGCTCGCCCGGTGGAAAGGTTCAAATATCTTCGCGCCCTGGGATGAATCGAATCCCGCCCCATTGTCCTCAATTCGAATTCCGGGCACGCCGTCAATGCTGAGCGATGACATTACAATTCGGGGCTCGGAGCTAGAAGCTGTAAATTTCCACGCATTCTCAAGCAGATTTCTGAGGGCGCTTGAGGCGAGGCCCGGGTCAACCTCCAGGACGATGTTGGGTTCAATTGCAAAGTCGACCTTGTGCCCAGTTTCTGATTCCTGAAGCTCGGCCGCAAGCTTACGTGCGAGCTCGCTAAGGTTGGTTGGCTCGCGGACAAGCTCGACCGCGCCGACGCTTGCAATAGCCCGAAGGCCGTCAATCATCTCAAGCATCTGTCCGATCCTGACCGACAAACGCTCCATGATATTGACGGCTTCTGCCCTAGCTTGTCCTCCCGTACTTGTCAGGAGTGCCTGGCTCTCGTAAAGCAGTGCCTGAAGTGGTCGAATCAACCATGATAGGCTTTGATCCGAGAAAACTTGAAACTCGCTTCTAATCGACTCGAGATCATGGGCGCGCTCTGCCACGGCCATATCCAGTTCTTCGTTTGCCCTAACAAGCGCAGCCTGACCCTTCTGAAGATCATCTGATTCAGCCCAAAGCGCCCTTGAGTTAAATGCGAGCTCCTCGGCTTTTTGTTGAAGTCGACTCACCAATTCGGCTTGTGCAAATAAGACAACCGCAAATCCCGGCGCTGAAAGCAACAGGGCCATCCACCAGACAAGAGGATCTTTCAGATCAACATGAGAGAATTTATAGAAGCCAGCGATGTTGCCAATTGCGAGAACGAGGACCACGGTGGCAATGCAACAGTAAATCGCTACACGCCATTTCGGCCCCAGGAGCAAGGTCGCGAGAACGAGCCCGGCCTCTATAGCCGATGCGGAAACACCATTTGACCCGGCGAAATATAACGCAGTAAAGCCACCCACCGCAAGAGTGCCGATTGATGCCCCAAGTCTTGCTCGGGAGGGCATTCGAAATGGCAAGAGCGCCGCTGCAATAGTTAAGAGCAGGATGAGGCCAATCGCAAAAGCTGCCGAGCCGTACCTCTCGCGGACCTGAGGGGCTAGGCATACGACGGCTAGCACGAGGAAGAAAAGCTGAATCACTAGCAGACGGCTCAGCAATCTATCTCGCCAAACACTTGCTGGTTCATCCCTTGTCGTTTGGCTTAACATTCTCGATCCACAATCATTGTGGCGATATCCGATGAGGTTTAAGTTGGAGCGCTGCCATGGAAGTCAAGTTCTTACGCCTGCAGATTATCGTACATCTTGCCACCTCGGGAAAGGTGTCAACTCTTCTCCCTACATAAGAGCGTAACATCAGGGAGTAAATGCTTCAAAGAATCCCGCTAAGATCTCTTCCAATCCGATTTGATCGTGGAAATCAGATCGGCTCCGAGTCGTCCGTTGACATTGATCTCCTGGCTTTGGAAGCGGATCTCAGGAAGTCAGTCAAGGGCGAAGTTCACTTCGATGCGGGCACCCGCGGGATGTACGCTCATGGCGCGTCAATTTATCGGATGGTTCCCCTCGGAGTCGTTACGCCATTGAGCGCCGAAGATGTCCAGGCTGCGCTGACGGCGGCCCGGGCCCACAAAGCTCCGATATTGCCGAGGGGAGCAGGTACGTCGATTGCTGGGAATGAAAGCAACTTCGCCCTCGTTCTTGACCTTTCCCGGCATATGTCAGGCATAAGCAAGATCGATGTCGCAAAGAAGCAAGTCTGGGTCTCGCCTGGAACCGTGCTTGACGAGTTAAGGACCGAGGCAAATCGATTCGGACTGACTTTCGGGCCTGATCCTGCAACTCATAATCGGTGCACGATTGGCGGCATGATCGGCAACAATTCTTGCGGGATTCACTCGGTCATCGCTGGTAGGACATCGGACAATATTCAGGAGCTAGATATCGTCACCTACGAAGGCGACCGGATGACCGTCGGTCCGGCAACCGACAAGCAACTAGCCAAGATCATCGAGCAAGGCGGCGTGAAGGGTGACATTTACCGGCAACTTGTAGACCTGCGAGACAAGTACTCAGACCTAATACGCGAACGGTTCCCCAAGATCCCAAGGCGAGTCTCCGGCTACAACTTGGACGAACTCCTCCCAGAGAATGGCTTCAATGTAGCCAGAGCCCTCGTTGGGTCAGAGGGGACTTGCGTTACCGTTTTGTCCGCAAACGTAAAGCTTATTGATAACCCGCCCCACAGGGTCATCGTCGTCCTCGGCTTTCCCGATCAACCCTCTGCCGGCCATTTCGTGTCCAAGTGCCTCGAGTTTGGGCCACTTGGCTGTGAGGGTATTGATGCTGTCTTCTTTGAGAAAATGAGGTTGAAGGGTATGGAGGCTAAGCATATGGACCTCTTGCCCGAGGGCAGTGCCTGGCTCCTGGTTGAGTTTGGTGGCAATTCGATTGATGAAGCTCTCTCCAGGGCCCAAGGCCTAATGTCTGCCTCGAAGGGGAAGGCGGCCAGCAACCTTTGCCAAGATCCAATCCAGCAACGACACATTTGGGACTTGCGAGAGGCTGGCCTTGGCTCGACCGCCCATGTTCCTGGCCTTAAGGAAAACTGGGAAGGCTGGGAAGACACCGCCGTCGCGCCAGAAGACCTTGGCCATTATCTTCGAGATTTCCAGGCGCTAATGACGAAATTCGGATACACAGGCTCGTTCTATGGCCACTATGGCGACGGCTGCGTGCACGTCCGCATTGACTTTGATCTTAGAACCGAATCTGGAATCCAGACCTATCGTCGGTTCGTCGAGGAAGGCGCGGACCTTGTCCACACCTATGGAGGATCATTGACCGGGGAGCACGGCGACGGTCAGGCGAGAGCCGAACTCCTTACTCGCATGTACGGCCCAGAACTCATGGCAGCCTTTGCCGAGTTCAAATCCATATGGGATCCCAACTGGAAGATGAACCCTGGAAAGCTGATTGCCCCATACAAGCTAGATGAGAACCTCGTCCTCGGCGCTTCCTACGAGCCCAAAGCCCTTGAGACCCATTTTCAATTCCCGAAGGATCGTAGTGCGTTTTCGGAAGTAGCCCTCAGGTGCGTTGGAGCCGGTGTTTGCCGGCGCAAGGAGGGCGGCATTATGTGCCCGAGCTACCAGATCACCTTGGATGAGAAACATTCGACACGGGGCCGGGCCAGGATGCTCTTCGAGATGGTGAAAGGTGAAGTCGTCAAAGACGGCTGGAAGAGCGAGGAAGTCAAGTCATCCTTGGACCTTTGCCTATCTTGCAAGGGCTGTAAGAGTGACTGTCCAGTTCAGGTCGACATGGCCACGTATCGAGCTGAGTTCTTGTCCCATTACTATGAGAATCGCGCCAGACCCCTTGCAGCTCATGCCTTTGGCCAAATCCACAAATGGGCGCGCTTGGCTTCGTTGGCGCCAGGCATCGCAAACTTTGTTTCGCAGCGGGTGTTCATGAAACGATTGCTAGGGATTGCCGAACAGCGCGAACTCCCTCGCTTTGCCAAAGCCACCTTCAAGAAATTGGCCAAGAAGAGAGTCCCAAAGGGCAAAGGGGAAAAGGTCATTTTGTGGCCTGACACGTTCAATAATCATTTCCATCCCGAGACAGCTATGGCCGCCTACTCGGTTCTGGAATCAGCCGGATTTATGGTCGATGTTCCGATGGCCGATATGTGCTGCGGCAGGCCGCTCTATGAATATGGGATGCTTGACTTGGCGAAAGAGAACCTGCTGCACATCATGGCTACCCTTCGCGCTGATGTCCGCAAGGGAACTCCTGTGGTGGTGCTTGAACCTAGCTGCGCCGCAGTCTTTCGGGACGAACTGATCAATCTCTTTCCTTTCGATCCCGATGCCGTCGCACTTTCTGCCCAGACCTATCTCCTGAGCGAGTTCCTGGACAAGCATGCCCCCGACTATCAGCCGCCCAAGCTGAGTGGCAAGGCAATTGTCCACTGGCACTGCCATCACAAGGCGATCATGGGGGCGGATTCTGCAGAGGCTTTGCTAACGAAGACAGGTATCGAATTCAAAACGCCTGAGTCCGGCTGCTGTGGGATGGCAGGCGCCTTCGGATTCGAAGAAGGTGAGCGTTATGACGTCTCGATCAAGTGCGGAGAAAGGGCTCTAGTACCTGCGGTCAACGCAGCGAACCACGATACAATCCTTATCGCGGACGGCTTCAGTTGCAGGGAGCAGATACGCCAAGCGACAGGCCGCGACGCCATCCATCTCGCCGAGCTGCTCGATCAGCCCTCGGGGAGCTAGATTTCGTCGTCACAAGGTGAAGAAGAAAGTCGCGCCTTCACCAATTCGACCCTCCGCCCACACCTTGCCGCCGTGCCTTTCAATGATGCGCTTAACGTTGGCAAGACCAATGCCGGTGCCAGGGTAGTCTTCGTCCCGATGTAGTCGCTCAAAGGGAATGAATATCTTCTCCATGTACTGCTGATCGAATCCGATTCCGTCGTCTTTAACGAAGATAACTGCTCGTTCGTCGCACTCCTGGGTCCCAATTTCGACGTGCGCGACCGCGCCTGGCTTAGAGAACTTCATAGAATTCTCGATGAGGTTTTGAAGCGCTAACTTTAGAAGCTGGGTGTCTCCCGTCGTCTTCAAACCTTCGGCAACTTGAAGCTCAAATCGTCGGTCCGCATCGCGAGGTTGGAGCTCAACCGCAATTTCATTGGCCAACGCCGTAAGGTCGACGGTGGTCTTGTTGAGTTCGGCCCTGCTAAGTCGTGAAAGCTTCAAGACGTCGTCGATGATCTGCCCGAGCTTGCGGGCCGCGTTTGCCTGACGTTCAAGGAGCCGCCTTTCCTCGCCGTCGATCTTATCTCCGTAATCCTCCATCAGGATCATGCTCGAAGACATGATTGCGCGAAGGGGCCCTCGTAGGTCATGGGATACCGTATAGGTGAATCCCTCCATTTCTCGATTGGCCGCCTCAAGTTCTGCCGTCCTTGCGGCAACACGCTGTTCAAGAACGGCGTTAAGTTGCATGATTTCCTGATCCTTCTCCACTGCCTGGACCGCAAGCCATGCGCGGTCCGCGGTCTCCTTGGCCAACTCAACTTCTTCCCGAGCCCACGAGCGCACATCCATGTCGTGAACGCTGAAAAACCCTTGGAGGCAGCCTCCCCTGATGCTGGGGATTGCCAGAAGCGTTCTTCCCCCAGACGGGCCGACGATGCCAAGCGAGATATTCTGGGTCCGGGAATCCTTAAGGAGGTCATTAATGACCCACGGTTCGCCGGATGCCATTCCAAGTGCTATTTCATCCCACTCACGAGATGCTTTATAGGTTCCGGCAAGGCGATGCAGCCCATTTCGGTATCCATCGTGGATGACGAATTCACCTCGCTCGCCAACAAATTGCGTAAACGTACAACGATGAGCGTTGAGGTGCTCACCAAGGGCGACAACAACGCCATGAAGAATATCTTCAGAATGCTCAAGCTCTCGAATCCGGTCGTTGAGCGAGAGGAGGAAGCGTGTACGCATCTCGGCATTCTTTCGATCATGGATGTCGGAAATGGCCCCTACCCATTCGCGAACACGGCCGTCCGGATTTAGGAGCGGCACTGCTCGCGTCACAGTGTGCCGGTATCCCTGATGAACTTGGCTCCAAATTCTCGTTTCGCAAACTTGAGGGGCTCGCTGTCGAAGCCCCTTAAGCCACGATTCCGTCATGACCTGGACATCCTGGGGGTGAATCGCGCTCACCCAGCCGTGGCCCTTATAAACCTCCCACGCCTGCCCAGTCAGTTCTTCCCATGATT
>JBBQMJ010000147.1:0-7582 GCA_038328815.1 Fimbriimonadales bacterium
GGAATATGAACCTTTTCCGGGTGCCCCGACTAATCTCTCGTTTGAGATTCGAGTATTCAATTTACGCAATAGGCAGCCACAGGGGATCAGGATTGAGGAAGCAAGGCAATATTTTAGAAATCACGGGGGTGTCCACATCTATGACGCAGGGTTTCACCTTCCCTATTACGGAAAGAATACAGATTGGCTCGGGATAGAAGCGTTCCATTCGCACCGAAGGACTTTGTCTGAGCTCCTGCCTGATGCGCTCCAAGTTGATCGAGGGATGAATTACCTTCCAACTAATGAGCGGCTCTTTGGGATGGTTTCTATAGATACGTCAGTAGAGAGACGCCTTAGGCCAAGCCAAACACATCTTGCCATATCGGTAACCAGAGATCGTCTTATTGATAACGAAGCGTACGAGGGGCTAAGGGATACAGTGCGTTACGCATTAGACCGATATGCGACCTATGAGGCTAACCGAGCGATCGATGCCGAAATTAGAACCCTTCAAATAATCGCGCCTCGGGAGTCCTTTGAGGAACTTTCGGAGAATATTGACCTACATCTTCAGTCCGTTCCTAACGATATTGCAATCGCGATCCGCCAAGATGTTGCTTCGGTCGTGGAGACCGTAACACGAGCCAACGAACGTGCCAGGAAAGAAGCTGCGATTCTAGGCCCGCTTGCGACAGCAGGAATAGCGGCGCTCGCCTACGACCACGAACTCTCGAAAATTCTTGCCTCATTGAAGGAAATTATCGAAGTACTGGAAAATGAGGGCCACTCTATGGCAACGCGGCTTACCGCTTTCCTGGATCGTGCCCAATCAACGAGGAGACTTTTCTCCTATGTACGCGAGCCGGACAACAGAGAGGTATTCGATCGGTTCAAAGCTAAGCAAACGGTTCAATCAGTAGTCGACCAACTCGGCATTCTTACGAGAAAAGTGAGAATTGAAGTAAGTTCGCTACTAGACGAAGTTCTTCTCCCAATAGCATCATTTGCCCAATGGGCCTCAATTTTTCAAAATGTAATGCTCAATGCAGTTAATTCGATGATCGACCAGGAGGTCCGGATTATTCGAGTTTCCGTGAATAACGTGGGACGAACGGTTAACCTCGACTTTGAAGACACTGGCGAAGGCATAGATCTCGATCATTCGGCCGCCCTCTTTGAGCCGTTTCGGCGAAAGACCGTCGTTACGGAAACATCCGCCAAGCTCGGTTTGGGGGGCACTGGATTAGGACTAACTATCGTACGGATGGTTGCAAATGACATTGGCTGCAATGTTGGATTTGTTCCGCCCTCCCCTGGATACAGAACATGTTTCAGACTTAGTTGGATGGAGTCTAAATAGTATGCCTTCGAACGTTATATTTGATTGCGACGACGATTCGGTTGTCGAACTTCAATGGACCCGTCAGTTGGAGAAGGTCGCAAAGCTATTTGACTTAGAAGTGAAAGCTCTCAACGCCGAGGATCTCCTCGGTGAGATCACAATTCTGAGGGATCGTCAGAGGGAAGCTCGACGCAGCAAAGACCCTAAACGTGTCGTTCAGTTTGAACAAGCGAACCTCTTGATCGTAGACAGCGACCTCATAAATCTCGGCGGATCGTTCGACCCCAATGGTGACGACATCGCTTACCTCGCTCGGGCCTTTTCAAATTCGGGCCCAGTTATCATTCTGAACCGGGAAGGCGGCGACGATGTATTTGATCTTGAAGTCCTCCGCAGGTCCCCGTATTTCGATGATCTAAGTATCTCTTCGCAATCGATCGACTCTGGGTCCTTATGGGAGGGCGCGGCGACGTACCATCCCTGGATGTGGCCAAGTCTGTCGAAGTTGAGCGAGAGGCTTGAGGCCGCGACCGCCATCGTCGATCGCAACCTTGATATGCCCATTTTAGAGGTCCTGCGCCTCGAAGAATTCAAAGCTCAAATTCCCAAAGCGAGCTATTCCTTTGTGGTTGACGAAAAGGGAGTGCCCCGGACGTTCGCCGACCTAGCACTTTCGAAGGAAAGTGGATTGTGGCCGAAAGACATCGGCACGATACCGAAGGCAAACCTCCCGAGGTTCGCAGCAAGCCGAGTCCTCAGTTGGATCAATCGGCAGGTTCTACCCACTCAATATCTCCTGGTTGATTGCCCTCACTTGATCACTAATTGCCCATCCCTACTTAAGGAGGGCATCGAAATCAAGTCGATAGGTCCAACGAATTGGAAGCACGGTGAGCGAGATATCGTGAAATGCGATTCTGTCAAGGTTCATGAATATGACGGCTGGCCCTGGCTTGACCGGAAAGTCTGGCTCTGGCCAAGGATTTGTGAGGATTCAAGTATTCTGGACATTTCTAATCCCTTCGACCGACCCGAGCTCGGCGCGGTTTTCTGCGAGAATCTTTCGCGCTTTGTTCAGAACTCAGACGCGATGGCCTTCACGAGCAGAATTGACCAGACAATTATTCGATTCGTATCGACCTACGAATGGAATGCCGAGAACGGGCTCGAAGGACTCTTGTATGCGCCAATCAGCAATCTACTCAGATGGTAACCGAAGCCGATTGCAAAAAGTTAGCATTGCTTGTGTCATGGTTGGAAGCCGACTTTGCCAAGCCCGCAAATTCTCGGGTGCCTCCAGAGAGGCGCACTCAATCTATTGCGACTTTTGATCGCCTTCAAAAAACATGGGGTCGGTTAGAAAGTGGCCAGGTTAACGAGTGGCTCTACACTAAAGTTCCCTTTAAGGGTTTTCCGGCCGGAAAGGTCCTCGTCCTTCCGGCTGTCGAGGTTGATTCATACATAATGGTGCCTGTGTTGAGGCTTGTTGTGGATGACCTAAGAGAGCACAAGGTGCTTAGAGCATATTTCGCAGTCTACTTAGCCAAATCACCAGGCCACAAATGGCTTGGCTTAAGGTTTGAGAGCCCCGAGGGAGGGCCACAAGAACGAGGGTCGCATAATTTCCATCACATGCAGTTTTGTTCTGAAATGGAGGCGTTTGAGGGGATCACTCCGATCGGCCTGCCCACCAGCAGTGTTGCTTTGCCACTAGGTGCGAATGACTGTGTCCAACTATTGCTCTGTGCGTTGGCAACCTTTTACGGCATATCGGTACTTGATCAGCTTCGCAGGCACTCTAAACCGGAGATTCGTGCGTTATGGGAAACGGTCAAAGCAATGCCGCTTTTCGGGACCTCCGAGGGTGAGTTTTCAGCTTTAGCGCAAGCATAGTCTATGAAGTCTAATCTTAGCCAACAGACCCTTCCAGGCTAACACCAAGCAGCTTCTGAGCCTCTACCGCGAACTCCATCGGAAGCTCCCGGAACACTTCCTTGCAGAACCCGGAGACGATCATGTTCACGGCGTCCTCGGTCGGAATGCCACGCTGGTTGCAGTAGAAAATCTGGTCTTCGCCGATCTTCGACGTCGAAGCCTCGTGCTCCACCGTCGCGGTTGGATTCTTCACTTCTATGTAAGGAAAGGTGTGCGCACCGCAGCGGTCGCCCATGAGCATGGAATCGCACTGGGAGTAATTTCGCGCGTTGGTAGCGCCGGCGTTGATCTTCACGAGGCCGCGGTAGGTGTTCTGCCCGTTCCCAGCCGAAATCCCCTTCGACACGATCGTCGAGCGGGTGTTCTTGCCTATGTGGATCATCTTGGTGCCGGTGTCGGCTTGCTGCTTGTTGGCAGTCAACGCCACCGAATAGAACTCGCCGATGGAATCGTCGCCCTGCAGAATGACCGACGGGTATTTCCAGGTGATCGCTGAGCCGGTTTCCACCTGGGTCCACGTGATCTTGGAGCGCTTGCCCATGCAGCGGCCGCGCTTGGTGACGAAGTTGAAAATGCCGCCCTTGCCTTCCTTATCGCCGGGGTACCAGTTCTGGACCGTGGAGTACTTCACCGTCGCGTCGTCGCGGGCAATGAGCTCAACCACCGCAGCATGAAGCTGATTCTCGTCGCGCATTGGCGCGGTGCAGCCTTCCAGATAGGACACATAAGCGCCATCGTCGGCGATGATCAGAGTCCGCTCGAACTGCCCCGTCTTCTCCGCGTTGATGCGGAAGTACGTAGAAAGCTCCATCGGGCACCGAGTGCCCTTCGGGATGTAAACGAACGATCCATCCGAGAACACGGCCGAGTTCAAAGTCGCGTAATAGTTATCGCTGTAAGGCACCACGCTGCCCAGATACTCTTTCACCAAATCGGGGTGCTCTTGCACGGCCTCCTGGATGGAGCAGAAAATAATGCCCAGCTCACGGAGTTTTTCTTTGAACGTAGTGACCACGGAAATGGAATCGAAAACGGCGTCGACAGCCACACCTGAAAGATGGGCAGGCGACTGCGGGCCAGGAGCCGTATGCGTCGCACCCTTCACGTTCAAAATGAGCTTCTGTTCTTCCACCGGAATACCCAGCTTTTGGAAGGTCTTGAGAATCTCGGGATCGGCGTCATCCAGCGAGTTCAAAAGCGGCTTCATACGCGGCGCCGAGTAGTAGATGATGTCCTGCAGATCGACTGGCTTGTAATGAACGTTGGGCCAGGTTGGCTCTTTCAGCGTCAGCAGATGCTTGTAAGCCTTCAGCCGCCAGTCAAGCAGCCACTCCGGCTCGTTCTTCTTACTGGAGATGCGGCGGACCGTATCTTCGTTCAGGCCGGGCTCAAATTGGTCGGTCTCAAGGTCTACTGACCAACCATGCTCATACTCTCGGTTCGCGAACTGCTCAAGCAGCTCGGTGGATTCATCTAATACTTTTTCGCTCATGATTCATTTCGGCAAGCACCCTCCGGGGAGACCCCGCTACGCGCCGCCGCTTCTTTCTACGATCATTATGGACGAAAAAGTGTAGATTCCGCGCGGTCCGTACGTAGTCAGAATAAGTAATGGATTGGCTTCAGCCCTTTGGAAATACTGGCCTTGCCGTTTCGAGACTCGGACTCGGCGGAGGCCACGTCGGCAGCCCTTCGATGGACGACAAAGACGCGGGCCGTCTGCTCAACGCCATCCTCGACAGCGGCGTGAAGCTCATTGATACAGCCCGCGGATACGACCTCTCCGAAGAACGCATCGGCAGACACATCTCACATCGCCGGAGCGAGTACGTGCTTTCTACTAAGGTCGGCTACAGCGTTGACGGCTTTGAGGATTGGACGCCAGCGATCATCGATGCTGGCATCGAGCGTGCCCTCAAGCTGATGAAGACCGAAGTGATCGACATCTGCCATCTCCACTCCTGTCCGCTCGATGTTTTGAAGAACAGCGGTGTTGTGGAGGCCCTTGTCAAAGCCAAAGAGGCTGGCAAAATCAAAGTCGCGGCCTATTCAGGCGAAAATGAGGAGTTAGGCTGGGCCGTCCGGAGTGGGCAGTTCCAAAGCGTACAGACGTCAGTGAATATCTGCGACCAGCTTTCCCTGAATCAGTGGCTGCCAGTAGCCGCTGAAAAGGGACTCGGCGTGATCGGCAAGCGTCCGGTGGCGAATATGGCATGGACTTATCCCGAACGGCCCGTCGGGCAATACGCCGACGAGTATTGGGTGCGATGGCGGGCAATGGGCATTGACCCGCAAGGTGTAGATTGGCACGAGCTCGCGTTGAGGTTTTCGGCCTACGCGCCTGGCGTCTGCAGTGTCATTGTGGGCACTAAGGACATGGCGCACTTCGAAGCCAACGTGGGGATCGTCCAGAAGGGTCCGCTGCCAACTGAGCTATTCCTGGCGGTCAAAGAGGCCTTTACAAAGCACGGCGCTACCTGGACTGGACAGATCTAATTTCGGTGTAGTCGCAGGATGGTTTGTGCCTGCGTCCGGATTGATCGCAGGCAGCCTCTTACCTTTACGTAGACCTTAGAGTTTTCGGACGTCGGCACAAACCATCCTACGACTACACCGGATTCGGTCCTCGGGAACTTCAACCCGCAGCAACAAGCGTAAACGCATGAGAGGTAAAACCCACCCAAATGAATATTGCTTTGCTTAGAGAGTTGACCGAGGCTCATGGCATCTCCGGCCAAGAGGATTTGATTCGCGAAATTGTTCGCCGAGAACTTGGACCCACATGTGACCTTCGCACCGACACCATGGGCAACCTGCACTGCGTGAAGAAGGGCAAGGGCGCGAATCCCAAAAAGCTCATGCTTGCCGCCCATATGGATGAAATTGGCTTCATCGTCAAGTTCATTGACGACAAGGGTTTCATCCGCCTCCAGCCCCTGGGCGGTTGGGATCCTAGGCAGATGTCCAGCCAGCGCGTCTTCGTCCACGCCAAGGACGGAAAGCTCCCCGGCGTGCTCATGCAGAGCACCAAACCAAAGCACATGCTTACGCCAGAAGAGGCGGGCAAAGCGCCAATGGTGGAGAACTTCTTTGTCGATCTGGGCCTAAGCGCCGAACAAGCCAAGGCGAAGGTGAAGCTGGGCGACATGGTCACCATGAACCGCACACTTCAGCAAATGGGCGATTTACTTACCTGCAAATCCATGGATGATCGCGCGGCGGTTTACGTGATGATTGAAGCGGTCAAGGCAGCCAAATCCAACGACGTTGAGCTTCACGCCATCGCGACCGTCCAAGAGGAAATCGGTCTCCGCGGCGCCACTGCAAGTGGCGCTGGCCTCGCTCCAGACATTTGTGTGGCCTTAGACGTCACCCTCGCCAACGACATCCCCGGCCTCCAAGAGCAGGATTACGTCACCAAGCTTGGCGAAGGCGCAGCAATCAAGATCATGGACAGCTCCCTAATCTGCCATCCCAAGATGGTCTCTCACTTCACAGCCCTCGCCGAAAAGCATAAGATTAAGCACCAATTTGAAATCCTAAGCGCGGGTGGAACGGATGCAGGCGGTGTGCAGCGCCTTCACGGTGGTATCCCGTCGTTCACTCTCTCAATACCAACGAGGTACATCCACACGGTGAACGAGACAGTGCACTCGGCAGACGTGGATGCTTGCGTCGCTCTGCTGGCGCGATACATCGAAGATGCTCACAACGGCGACTACAGCTACAACTAAGAACCCTATGAAGACCCTTTCCTTCCTTGCATTCGCGGCGGTGGCCAGTTCCGCAGTCGCCCAAAACGCATTTCTGACGAGGCCCGATATCCACGGTGACATGGTTGTGTTCACAGCTGAAGGCGATCTTTGGCTGGGTTCGATCAAAGATCACTCCGCGCATCGGATCACAAGCGACGCGGCGTTGGAAACTAACGCCCGCTTCTCGCCGGACGGAACCAAGATCGCGTTCATGGGTCAGTACGAGGGAGGTAGCGACGTCTATGTGATGCCGGTTACGGGCGGCGCGCCAAAGCGATTGACCTGGGACCTCGGCGCCCAGGTGCAAGGCTGGACGCCGGACGGCAGCGCTATCATCTATCGCTCAAGGCGTAACAGCCCAGTTGGCGGTGTCATGCACATGTTCCAAGTGCCCGTAATCGGCGGGCTCCCAAAGCAAATTCCGGTGCCGCGAGCCGAATTTGGCTCTCTCAGTGCTGATGGCAAGTTTGTCTACGTGCCAAAGAGCTTTGAATGGGCCAATTGGTTTCGATACCAAGGTGGCGGTGCCGACAAACTATGGCTTTCGGACCTGAAAGGCAGTTTCAGG
>JBBQMJ010000148.1:0-7567 GCA_038328815.1 Fimbriimonadales bacterium
CGGCCCAGTGTCGTTCTTGCACGATCACACCTACCCTCGAAAAGACCTGCTCCCGTGCTGGCAGACGCACACGAACGCAGACATGCACGGACTAATTCGGGAGCGATTGCACGAGAGCGCGATGTACAGCGGGCAAATTGAAGGCATCGGGCCGCGCTATTGTCCAAGTATTGAGGACAAAATTGTACGATTCGCCGACAAGGAATCCCATCCCATTTTTATGGAGGTCGAGGATTGGAACATCGACTCCGTTTATGTGCAGGGCGTCTCCACTTCGCTGCCTGCCCAGACCCAGCTCGATATGTTGCGCACTGTTCGCGGTTTAGAGCAGGTCGAAATGATTCGGCCCGGTTATGCAGTGGAGTACGACATGGCCGATCCGCTCCAGCTCACGCCTCATTTGATGTCCAAGCTGATGGATGGCCTGTTCCTGGCGGGCCAGGTAAACGGGACGAGCGGCTATGAGGAGGCGGCGGGGCAGGGCATTGTTGCGGGCATCAACGCGGCCCTCATGGCATCTGACCAACCTGGCGTTGACTTGACTCGGGATCAATCGTTCATCGGAGTGATGATCGACGATCTGGTGACCAAGGGCGTCGACGACCCGTATCGTATGCTGACCGCTCGTGCCGAGCACAGGCTGCTTTTGAGGCACGATAATGCTGATACTCGCTTGACTCCGTTGGGCCGCACTGTTGGTTTGGTGGATGACCGGCGTTGGGAGCGATTCACTTTGAAGCAGGAGCGTATTCAAGACGGGCTGTCGCAGCTTCAGACAGCGAGCGTTTCGATAGCTGATGCCGAGGCCTTTGCCGGCCTGGACCTAGTTGCCCCGCGTGACCGGGTTTCACTCTTTGAACTGATGAGGCGGCCCGAGATTTCGCTTGAGAAGGCGCTTGAGATTGGCGCCGCCTGCGGGCAGGAAGTGACTTTGCACGAGGCCGTTGACGTCCGTGAGCAGATTGAGCTGGCCGGAATCTACGATGGCTATCTGCAGCGACAGGGCCGACTTACTGATCAGGCCAAGAAGCTCGAAGGCATGCGGATCCCATCGGCGTTCGATTTTAAGGCAATGAAGGGCTTGAGCCACGAGAGTAAGGACAAACTTTCTCGGGTCAAGCCGACCACCGTTGGGCAGGCTTCGAGGGTTCCGGGTGTGCGGATGAGCGATGTGGCCTTGCTGATCGGGCACTTGAAAGCAGGACGCTGATGGAGACTTTTCCCGCTTACCTGATGACGGCGCCAGGTGAGGGTGGTG
This sequence comes from Fimbriimonadales bacterium, assembly GCA_038328815.1. Taxonomy (GTDB): domain Bacteria; phylum Armatimonadota; class Fimbriimonadia; order Fimbriimonadales; family Fimbriimonadaceae; genus JBBQMJ01. The sequence continues at coordinate 1,259 of JBBQMJ010000148.1, forward strand.
TGGTCGAGATGAAGGAACAGCAACTCCACGACCGAGAGCTCAACGTCCGAGTTGAGTACTCAGCGCTCAATTACAAGGACGCCCTGGCGATCACGGGCAAGGCGCCGGTGCTCAAGGAATATCCGATGGTGCCAGGAATCGATTTGGCAGGCACAGTGCTCGATACCCAGTTCAGTGCATTCCCGACGGGAACGTCAATTATTGCAACCGGAAATGGCGTCGGCGAGGTTACGTGGGGTGGGTTCTCCAAGATCGTACACATTCGGAGCGGAGGCGTCACTGCACTGCCAAAGTCTCTTAGCTCTCGTCATGCCGCTGCCTTAGGCACTGCTGGTTTAACCGCAGCACTTTGCGCTATACCGATTCTCGAGAGATTTCCTGATTTCCGCGAGCAGCAGCGGGTCTTAGTTACAGGGGCAACAGGCGGTGTTGGTAGCCTCGCCGTCATGCTTTTGTCCAGCCTCGGCTACAAAGTCACTGCGGTGACGGGCCGTCCAGATGAGTTTGGTGATTACCTAAGGAACCTCGGCGCGGACTGCGTGATTGCCCGCGACGAACTAACGGCGTCCGTCAAGCCGCTAGGTAAGACGCTCTGTTCCGCTGGGGTCAACACTGTCGGCGGTGATATCTTGGCTGGCGTTCTGAAGTCTACGTACAGCGAAGGGATCGTCACTGCATGCGGAATGGCAGGAAGTGGCGAACTCGCGACTACCGTCTACCCTTTCATCCTGCGTGGCATCACGCTACGCGGCATCAATTCGGTTGAGGCGCCTGGCGCCGCCAGGTGGCGTGCCTGGGAGATGTTAGCAACCTACATCGACCGCGATAAGCTCGACGAGATCACGCAGGAGATCACGCTCTCGCAGCTGCCTGAATTCGCTCAGAAAATGTTGAATAACGAGACGCACGGGCGAATTATCGTGCGACCCGAGGTGTAGGTCGGGAGGGTCGAACTCCGTTTCGACCTGCTCAGCTTTCGCGTGCCGGCCCTTGGTGGTTAAGTCCACCCAAGTAAGGGCGAAACGGAGTTCGCCCCTCCTAGTATTCGACCCTCGGTATCCTTAAGCCGTGCCTGTCTACGAGTTCTACTGCCCGCATTGCAAGAAGCGATTCTCGACACTCGTAGGCATGACGGCGGAGTCTGACAACACTTCCTGCCCGAACTGCAATTCAAATGATGCGCGTCGTCTCGTCAGCCGATTCGCACGCCATCGCACAGAAGACGACCGGGTAGACGAACTAGCCGACAGCCTAGAAGGAATGGGCGATCCGGACAGCCCGGCGGAGATGCGCAAGATGATGCGCGAAATGGGGAAGGCGCTTGACGAAGACGTTTCCGACGAATTGGAAGAGGTCTTCGAAGCGGACATGGAAGGCGAAGACGAGAGCCAAGACGACTAACGAAAAAGGCGTTCCGAGAAGAATCTCGGAACGCCCTGAGAAACGAGAACGCTTAGACTCTCGTGAGAACGACCTTGCCATTGATGGGGCCAGGGGCGCCGGGGATTGGCGCGTTGGTCCACTGGGTGTCGCTCTTGACTATCGAGTAATCCTTGCTATCAACCCAAATCGTGCCTTCGTTGGAAGCAGGGTCTGATCCTTCGGTCTCTTTGACCTTGACCGAAATCTTGATCGTGTCCTTGGTGTCAATCTTCTCGTCGCCAAGAATCTTGTAGTCAGCGTTCGCGGCAACAACGCCGGTCTTGCTGTTGGCGGCAATCTTGTAAGACCAAGCATCGCCTGTCTTCACTGCGGCATCGGGAGCCTTCAGAACGCCGAGGGTTGCCATTCGGTAGGCGCCAGCCTCAACGCTGTCGCCGGTGATCTCGAGGATCTCGCCAGCTGCATTGTAAGTGACCGTGTTTGAGTGGCCCTGCTCAGGAATGTCCTGCTCTTGGCCGTTCATGTTGATCTTGCTGTCGCTCTGCGTGGATTCGACCTTGTAATTGCCATCGGCGGATGCATCGGTCACCTTTTCGCTGATGTTCGAAGTGAATCCTACTTGCTGGCCACTGAATTCCAGATCGGCTTTCAGCTTGAACTTGTAAACGTCGCCCGTCTTGACAACGCGCTTTAGGGTCGCGCCGGCGTCTTGCCCGGCTGCAGGAGCCATAGGATCCTGACCAAACGAAATGGCTGTCAGCACACTTAAGGCGCAAGCCACACCAATCAACTTAAATCTATTCATTGAAACCTCTCCACAAATTTTACTAGGCAATTATGCCCGGCTAATCCATTTGACTCATCATACATACTCGTCGGGACTTCGATGCGTTACGCCGAAATCGCAAAATTTAGGGCTTCCGGTCCGCGTAATCTATGGGTGATATGGAACAGCTTGGCAAACAAATCATGGGGCTTGGATTATTTGTTCTGCTCCTGGGCGGGCTCATTTGGACCCTAGCTCGCTTGCCCAGCTTCCGCATTGGCAAGCTTCCCGGCGATATCGTCATTCAGCGCCAGACCGTTACCGTGTACATTCCCGTTGTGACTTGCGTCCTTGCAAGTTTGCTCTTGACGGCCGTCTTTTTTGTGATAAGGATGTTCAAGCGTTGACGCCAAAACTTGTGACGCTTGACGCTGCTGGGACTCTCGTCAAGGTTCGGTGGTCGCCGGGCTTGCTCGCCCAAGAATGCATTGCAAAGATGGACCTGCCCCTGAACCCGCAGTTATCGGGTGACCGCTTCAGCGAAATACTGCGCAGCCGATGGACCCAATACAAGGCTGTGAACCTTCAGCGGAGCATGGAAGCCGGCGATGAGTTCTGGCGCGAGCTTTGTGCGGATTGGCTTAAGGACCAAGGCCAAAGCGCCACACTCATAGATCAGTTAAGCGAGACCGTCTGGGACACCCTCTACGGGCCGGGACAAACATTTTTCTCGCTTTACGACGATGTGTTGCCCGCCTTGGATCGATTGGAGCAGACTGGCGTTGGTTTGGCCGTGATTTCGAATTGGGATTACTCCTTGCATCGGATTCTAAAGATGCTGGGAATTCACGACAGGTTCGAATATGTCATCGCCTCCTTAGAGGAAGGGTTTGAAAAGCCGGACGCGTGCATCTTTCATTTGGCTCTTAAGCGGTTTGGCGTTGAGCCGCGCGAGGCCATTCATGTCGGGGATGACGCCACCGACGACCACGCTGGTGCTCAGGGCGTCGGGATGCGGTCGCTCCTTGTTGATCGGTCACGCACCGATCCGCAGATGCCATTTATTTCAAGCCTTGCCGATATTCGGGAGTCAGCCGCTTGGAAGAGCTGAAGTCGTACGACTACGTCTTGCCCGAGAGTGCTATTGCTCAGACCCCGCTTCAGGACCGCAGCGCTTCCAGACTGCTCCATTTGGAGCCAGCAACAGGTGAAGTGCATCACCGACAGTTCTTGGATGTTCTCGATCTCCTGAATGCAGGCGATCTGCTTGTCATGAACGAAACGCGGGTGACCGCCCTGAGGCTATTTGGAAACAAGGCGACGGGCGGGCGGTTTGAACTTCTGCTGTTGAAGGACCTAGGTGGTGGAAGATACGAATCACTTGCTCGCCCGGCTAAAAGACTTCCAATTGGTTCAGAACTGGGCTTTGAAAGCGGCATCCGATGCGTAGTAATGGACGACATGGGTGAGGGCAGAAAAGTTGTCCAGTTTAATCCTGAGCCGGACCTCCATTCTAAGATTGAGGCGGATGGTTTTGCGCCACTCCCGCCGTATATTCACGTTGAACTCAAGGAGAAAGAACGGTATCAGACCGTTTATGCGACAGCAGGAGGAAGCGCGGCGGCACCCACTGCGGGGCTCCACTTCACGCTAGAAATCTTAGAATCGCTAAGGGCCAAAGGCGTCGGAACGGCAACGGTCAACCTGAACGTAGGACTTGACACGTTCCGTCCCTTGTCTACCGAGAACTTGGATGAACACAAAATGCACGGTGAGACTTGCAGCGTGCCCGAGGAAACGGCCAGGAAGGTAGCTGAATGCAAGGGGCGGGTTATCGCAGTAGGTACAACGACCGTGCGCACTTTGGAAACATTTGCAAAAGGACCCCGAATGTTGAACACTGGAGAACGTATTTCAACGCTGTTCATCCGGCCTGGATTCAAGTTTCAGGTGATCGATGGCATGTTCACGAACTTTCATATGCCGCGCACAACGATGCTGGTAATGCTTTCAGCATTCGCAGGCAGAGACCTAATCGCAAAAGGATATGAGGCAGCACTGAAAAATGGTTACCGGTTTTTGAGCTTTGGCGATTCTATGTTGCTCTTATGAGGGCAGAATGCGCCAATATCTTTTAGGCCCAAGGTTGGGGACTGCTCGGCACATGCCGACCAGATGAGGGAGAGGATTGAAGACGAACGAATTTGACCCGTTGACATATATCGAGAACGCCTTCCTGGATAAGAATCCACCAAAGGAAGACATCAAGGTCGATCTAGACGACCATCTAGCAATTCCTTCGATTTCGGCTTACCTCAACCAGAAAGATTTAGAATCCGGCGGCCCGCTGGAACTGAACGGCCACAAGTCATCCAAATTCCGCAAGACGGTGATGAGCGCGCCTCGTCCACGGCGGGCTAAGACGACGGCAATTGCACCGTCCATGGATCCCAATCTCCAGCAGGTTTGGGAAACGCTGCCAAAGAGCATTGATTTTCTCTGCGAGTTCTATGACGACTCCGTGACCGCCAATTACTACCGCGGCGAGTTTAAAGAATCGCGTCAGGACCTCATTCGAAGGCTTCTTGATCCCGAGCTCAGTCTCGAGGAATCTAGCCGTCTTTTAGGTGTTTGCCCCGCAACTGTGCGGCGGTATACGAATCGTGGCTGGTTGGAGCATCACCGCACAACTGGTGGCCAGCGCCGGTTCCGCCTGAGCGACATCGTTAAGTTTGTCGAGGAGCACGGCCGCTTCCCGGAGGCGTAATTTGCAAGAAGAGAGGTTGCGCATTGCAATCTTTTCGGATAGCGCCTTTCCAATTTTGAATGGGGTGAGCGTCAGCGTTGACGCCCTCATTTCAGAGCTAAGACATCGTGGGCACTCGGTCCACCTATTCACGGCCGCATTTCCTCATCATAAGGACAACGATCCAAACACGTATCGATTTCGGGCAATCGAATCACCTTGGACCAAGGGTTATCCGCTAGCCTTTCCGCCCTTTTACCGGATGCTGCGCAAGTTTAGGCGACAAGAGTTCGATATCATCCACACGCACACGCCGTTCACGATTGGCTTCGTGGGGCTTCGCTGGGCGGAGTCTCATGGAATCCCGGTCGTTTCTACCTACCACACGCTGTACGACCGCTATGCACACTACATCCCGTATTTCCCCCGAAGGTACACGCGGTTCCGGATGGCCAAGCACACCAATTTTTACTACAACAACGTTGACCACGTGATCACGCCGAGTGAGGCATCTATGCGGTGGCTTCAGCGGCATTCGGTGAACAAGCCGATCACCGTTGTACCAACTGGAGTGCCGAAGGGGCCGATCATCGATCGTTCTGAGGCAAGGTTGGCTTTGGGAATTCCACCTGACCAGAGAATTCTCTTGTACGTAGGAAGACTGGCTAAGGAGAAGAACTTGGAGGTTCTATTCGAGGCGGTTACACGGGTATTTGCAGAAGATCCTTCGGTGAGGCTCTGGTTAGTAGGGGATGGGCCGCATCGGGATGAATGCGCTTCCATGGTTCGCCGACTTGGGATTGGCGACAAAGTGAACTTCGTCGGTTCGGTTCCTCGGCGCGAGGTCGATCAGTACTATGCCTCAGCGGACCTATTCGTTTTTTCGTCGATAACCGAAACTCAAGGCTTGGTTGTGATCGAAGCCATGAACTTTGGATTGGCAGCAGTTGCCGTTACAGGCGGCGGCGCCTCGGAAGCGATTGAAGACGGCTATAACGGGTTCATTGTCAAGAACGAGCCGGAATCGTTATCTTCAGCGGTGCTTACGGTGCTCCACGATGACGCCTTGAGCGCGAGGCTTTCTGAAGGCGCGACGGTGACATCGCGACGTTATGGGACAGAAGCGATGGCCGAGGCTGTGCTGCAGGTTTACCGAAGGGTGATTGCTGAGAAGTCCGTTGTGAAACAAGGAGCACTTCTTGTCTGACATAGCAATTGAGCCTTCGGCACAACCTGAACGGTCAGGCGGCATGAAAGTGTTCCTTCTGACGCTGCTTGGACTTGTTGCGCTTCGAACGGCGCTCGGCTTTTTGCTCGTTCCAGATAGCATTCTTCTGGTCTCAAATCTAGCTATTGGCGCGATTTTCCTTGGCGCGCCGATTGTCGCGCTGTTCTATGCAGGCAAGGAAGTCTG
>JBBQMJ010000149.1:0-7446 GCA_038328815.1 Fimbriimonadales bacterium
AACGAACTTGAGGAGCGCGTGGCGGAACGGACCAAAGCTCTAACTTCAGTTATTTCCGAGCTCAAGGCGTTCTCGTATTCGGTGAGCCATGACTTGCGTGGACCTCTGCGGGCGATCCTCGGTTTCGCGAGGATTCTTGAGGAGGACTTCGAAGAAAAGCTTGGGTCAGAAGGTCTGGAGGTGTTGACAAGGATTTCTTCCGCCGGCAAGCGTATGGATCAGCTCATCAATGGGCTTTTGCAACTATCTACGCTCATGAGATCGGAATTTGAAAGATCCAACTTCGATATTTCGGCTTCAGCCACGACGATCATGGAGGAACTAGCGGCATCAGAGCCAAGGCGACATGCTAATTGGCGAATCCAGGAGGGTCTATCATGCAGCGCAGATCCGGGGATGATGCGATCCGCACTTCAAAATCTTCTCAGCAACGCCTGGAAGTTTTCGGCGAATTCAAGTGAGCCTTTAGTGGAGTTGGGCGCTGAACTGCTGGATGGCGAGACTGTCTATTACGTTCGCGATAATGGCATAGGCTTTGACGCGAAAGATTCGGAAAAGATATTCGATGCCTTTTGCCGACTTAACCCGGAAAGCGAATTCCCGGGCACGGGAATTGGATTGGCAACGGTCTTAAGGGTCATCCACCGGCATGGTGGCACGGTCTGGGCTAAAGGCAAATTGGGCGAGGGGGCTACTTTTTTCTTTACTTTGGGCAATCAGGCCCCCGGCGCCAACTAAATAAAAAAAGAGGGAACGCGGTCTTGCTATCCACGTTCCCCCGGAGAGGGCATTACTCTGAAGTCGAACTGTTTAGTGCAACAGGGTCAGGCTTCAATTAGTTCCGAAAGAATTTGACTTGTTTCAGAAAGTGCCTCATCGAGGGTGTCAATGGCAAATTGAACCTCGTTTTCGTCGATGATCAGTGGTGGCTCGAACCGGAGAACCCGAGGGTTGTTCAAGGCATAAGCGACGCATAGACCGCGCTTGAGGAGTTGGGCGACGACCAGCTCACCGACCTCATCCATGGAGAACTCGACTCCGACCATGAGGCCACGGCCGCGAACTTCTCCGATTAGGTCCGCATGTTGGATTTGAACTTGGAGGAAGCCTTCCTTCATCTTGCGCCCCATAACCATGGACCGCTCGACAAGGCCCTCATCTTCGAAAACTTGAATACATGCTAGTCCAGCCGCGCAAGCAAGTGCGTTGCCTCCAAAGGTGCTGGTGTGGGATAGGGGGTTTGCTGAGAAAATTGCGTCCCAAATCTCTTTGCGCCCAACTACAGCGCCGAGGGGCATTACGCCGCCACCCATCGCCTTGGCGATGGTCATCATGTCGGGCGAGACACCTTCATGCTCGCAAGCGAACATATAGCCGCTGCGCCCGTAGCCGCTCTGCACTTCGTCGGCGATGAAGAGCGCGCCATGCTTGTCGCAGGCGGCCCGGATTCGCTTGAGATAGCCGTCTGGAGGCACAATGATGCCGCCTTCCCCTTGGACGGGCTCGACAATCATGCAGGCTGTGTTGACATCTATTGCGCTTTCGGCGGCGGCGGAATCGCCAAATGGAACGAACGAGACTCCTGGCATTAGCGGCTCATAACGCGAACGATACTTTTCGCGGCCCGTGACTGAGAGGGCGCCAATGGTCTTGCCGTGGTAGCTGTCGATTGTGCTGACGATCTTATTGCGGCCAGTGGTCGCCTTTGCGAACTTGAGCGCAGCTTCAACTGCTTCGGTGCCGCTGTTATTGAAGAAACAGAAGTCTAGACCTGCCGGCGTAATCTCGGACAGTTTTTCAGCAAGGTCAGCTGCTTGCATCGTGAAAAATGCCTTGCCGCTAAGAGCAATTTGGTCCAGTTGGTGCTTGACCGCTTTGACCACCTTCGGGTGCCTATGGCCGACGGCGAAGGTGCCGTAGCCGCCAAGGCAGTCCAGGAACTTCCTTCCCTCGTGGTCAGTGATGTAGCACCCTTCGCCTTTCATTTCAATGCCAAATCCTGCGAAGGAAGTGAGTTTGGCTAGGTAGGGGTTGATGTGGTTTGAGTACTTGGCGATAACGTCTGCGTAAAGAGCATCAGCATCCATGTCGCAAGTATACGGAACTTGGCGCGCCGCCTGCGGCATGGCCGGGGACTAAGCCCCGGCCATTGTCATACGCTACTTTCCGGCGCAAGCCTCGCAACTGCTGCCCAGCGAGCAACCCATGGCCGCACAGGTGGCCATGCATTCGGGAGCGCAGTTGTCGCAACCGTCACTAGCCATGAGCTTCTTGCTCGCGGTTTGATGTGCCGATTTGTTGGGGCAAACCGAGCACGAGACTGTTGCTTTGGCGTGGGTGGACTTCGTTGCCACGATTGGCTTGGAAGCACCGCCGATGACGAACGCGAGCACCAGGCTCGCGGCTATGTTTGTGATCATTTTAGATTTCTCCTAATAAATGCTTGTGAATGACGAATGTAGGTTCAATCAAAAGCTAGGAGGGCCGCGCGGAAGGTCGGGTGGCCGATCTATGGAGAATAGTTGTGGCGATGGCTGGTTGACGGCCGCTTCATGGATAAGGACAGGGATATGGACGCTTAGAACATCGGTTGCAACGATGGCGGTCTGGTCATATACGGCCAGGGAAGAACGGTCTTGGGATGCCCCTTGCTGCAGCGCGCACATGCTGCAGTCCTGGGGATTGCCTGGCTTTTGCGGCTTGTCCGGGCTCTTTTCCGGCATTGTGCCACCCATTCGGTGGCAATGCATGGCTGCCTTGGGGCATGAGCCGCGATTTCGCGGGGGAGAATCACAGTGGTTGGCGAGTGGGCACGTGAATGCGGTCTGGAACGTAAGCGCCAGGATAGCGAAGATGCTGACGAGAATCCTACGGGCGTTCATAGTCAAACCTGAGCAGACTCTTGTAATAAGTGGAAGTAGGTGGTGTTAGTTCCCGAGGTGGAACTTGGGAAATTGGAACGGGGCACGAACGAGGATGTTTTATGGTGGGTTACCCGGTTAGAGGAGGGACGGCATCCCGAGGCATTCGAGAGACCGTTATCGCAAGCGGCGTTCTCAACAGAGCGCGGCGTGACCAAAAACGGTCCCTCCACTTCGCTTTTTGCTGCGGTCGGGATGACAACCCGAGGACAGGCGCCCCGATGCAACATCCTCGAACCATCGCTCGCCTAACTTCGCCGTTGTGCTTTGGTGGGTGTGCCCTTGGTGTTTTGGTAGTGCTTGGCGAACAGTTCGCTTAGCCCTTTGAGGGTTTGGCGTCCTTTTGGGTTTGGCTTCACTTTGCCGCCGCTGACCAGGCAGGGGATCGTTTCCATTTTCGTGAGCTTCGAGCCGTCAAATTTAAGTTTGACAAGAGCGGTTTCAGCTGGCATTGGTGAGACCAGGTTTCCCATGGAATAGAGAATCGGCTTGCCATGATAGATCTCGGTCCCCTCCAGTACATGGGGATGATGCCCCCAAACCATGTCGGCGCCGGCATCAATAAATGCTCTGCCAAGTTGCACTTGGTACGGGGTGGGTAACTGTTGCCGCTCGATGCCCCAGTGGAGGCCGATGATCAGGAAGTCGCAACTTTGCTTTGCGCCGGCAACGATGGCGGCAAGTTTTGCCCTCGCCTTGTCGTCGATCTTTCCTCCGAAGCTCAAGACATTCACACCTGGTTCGGTAAGGGTGGCTGGAGTGCACTTGCGCAGGGCCGGTGCGCCGATGAAGGCGAGGGCACAGAAGAGGCCAACACGCTTGCCACTAGGAAGCGTAAAGACGGCAGTTGTGGCGCTTGCCGATGCGTTTGCCCCTGAACCTGCATGCTGAATCTTGGCCGTATCGAGAGCACTGTACTCTTCAGCGAGGCCGCTTCCGCCATAGTCCATGCAGTGGTTGTTCGCGGTTCCTACAAGGCGAATTCCGTCGGCTGCGAGCAGCTTTGCAAACCTCGGATCGCCTTTTAGCAGGAACTGAGTTCGAGTCTTGAGCTCTGCCGCCGTCTTCCTTTTCGTGGGGATTTTCTTTGTTGTGAGTGGCGATTCAAGGTTGGCTATTGCCAAGTTGGCTGATTGGAGAATGGGTGCAATCGCCCCCAGTGGGTTGCCTTTGAACGGCACCTGATTCAGCATGATGTCGCCGCCGCAGACGAGGGACCATTGCTGACTAGCCATTAGAAGGAGGGAAGCAAACACCGTGAAGTGAAGACGCACCGCGTCCCTTTCCAGCCGCAAAATCCGTTGTAATCATTTGGTTTGTCACTCTGGGGCTAAGTGATAGGATCTGCGAATATGTGGACACCCGTGGCTGGGAGCTGATTCTATCGCTTCGCCACTGCTACGCTCCAGAATGACAATAAGGGGTTTCATTGCGTATGATCGAGAAGATGAATTCCGATATGCCAAAGAGTGAAATGAGACGAAACAAAGCACCTCGCCTCGCTATCGCGATGGCCCTCGTGTTTGCCTGTGCTTACACTGCTTCGCCTAGCCAAGATGCCGTGAGCCTTCGGAGAGCACTTAAAGAAGGAGACACGCAGAGCTACCACCTGGAATACAAAAGCTCCCAAACAGTTGAACTGCCTAACGGAATGGGCGAACAGGAAATCAGTGTGATCGGCTCGCAGGACTTGATGGAGACAATTGGCAAAGTTGATGGTGCCGCCCAGACCGCCGCTTACGAACTCAAGTCCACGAACTTCAAGATCGAGATCAATTCGCCGATGGGGAATCCGCTGGAGGGCAAAGAGATGCCCAAGGCCAGCGCTATGCAAGGAACAGTCGACTCTCGGAACCGCACGTCAAACATGAAGGGTGACGACAAGAGCGCGGAGTTGACGGGTGGCGATCTCGGTTCGTCCTCGACCATGAATCTGACTTTCGCATTCCCCGAGGCAGCGGTCAAGATTGGGGATACCTGGGAGAGTGCCTTCCCTAAGACGGCCTATTCGCCGGGTGCCAAGCTAACCTGCACGCTTGTTGGCGAAAGGCTGGCCGGAACGACGCCGACTTGGGTGATCAGCATGAAAGGTCTGGTCCCACTTGCGATGGACTTGAGCAAGTCGCTTCCGCCAAAAGACGGCGTGGCCCCTCTCCCTGGAGCAATGGTGTTTAAAGGGACAGTCGATATGGATTCGGAGGCGCTAGTCGATAAGGCGACCTGTCAGGTCATCTCCATTCAAACGAAGGCTAAGAGCAAGGCGATCATCACGATTGAAGCGATGAACGCTGACATGAATGTGACGGGCGAGTCGACTTCAACAATGAAGCGCAGCGACGTAAAGTGAAGTGGCGCACATAGAAACGCGCTAGGACCAAGTGGTCCAAGCGCGCCGCTTCTTAAATTTTGGCCGTGGTAGTGCTGTCGCCAGGCTTTGCTTCCGGCTCGTGCTTCTCTTCGGCTGCTGTATAAATCGTCTTCTTGCCTTCCTCAAGGCCTTTTTGCAGTTCACCGACGCCCTTGCCGACGCCGCGAAGAAGTTCAGGAATCTTCTTGCCGCCAAATAGGACGATAACGATCACCAGAATGATGATCAGGTCCTGACCTGAGCCTAACATCGCAAGAGAATTGAGCATAATTTTCGATTCCTAGGGATACATCCTAAGTATACGTCAGCGTGGACGTTGCCATCGCCTTCGAGTTCACCAGTTAGAGGACGATCAGTTATCGCTTGAGGAATCGCTTGATTTGTCTTTGGAGTCCGATTTAGCCGGTTTTTCGTCGGAATCATCGCTGGTCGAGAAATTGAAATCGCCGTTTTTCTCGTGCAGATTGCCTGTAACGTAGATCAGCATCCATGGCCTATGGGTTCCCAACATCATTGGCCCAGAATCCTTGGGCCTCGCCTTATAAACTTGCGATTGGTTCTGACCCGTTTTCTCCACCTCGAATAGCAGGATCGTCGTTGAAGCGTCTTTGAGGTCGGCAATCTTCTTGCCACCTACGTCGAGGTTATAGGCGACACCGGTTTGCACTCCCTTTTCATCACTGCAAATCCAGTTACCCTCGGAGGGGAAGGTGGGCAAAGGTCCCCGGTCCTTATCGCTCTTGGAAACTTTGATGTAGTAGGGTCGAATGTCGTCTTGCCAGGTCTTAGCGGCGGGCAGTTTGCCGCCATGATCGTCGGCATACTGATGGATCGCCTTTTGAGCTTCGGCCATTCCGATCCCGCAAGTCAGTGTAGGCGCCAAATTATTCTTGTAGAAGTTGAAAGCCTTGAACCCCCCGAAGAAAACGGGGAATATGCAGCAGACGCCAAATACGCCGAGGATGATCAGGATGATCATTCCGGCCTTTGACTTCTTTGGTGGTGGACCCTGCGGTGCAAACGGCGGAGGCGTTTCCATTGGCTGCATTGTACTGCAGGCGGATGGTGGGTTGGGCCGATAGTCCGTGGCGAGAAGCTACACTATCGCTAGTGTGAGCGAACTACGCAACCTTCCAAGGGTGGACAAGGTGCTTCGTGTGGAGAAGCTGCAAGGCTTTCCCGCGCCGGTGCGGCTGGCGGCTGCCCGATCCGCGGTTGCCCAAATGAGAGCCGCTGTTCAGGCCGGAGTTCAGGCCGAAAAATTCGATGTGGAGGAAGCGGCGGTGCAAATGGCGAAGGCGTTGTCTGAGCGAACACTTGTTCCGGTCATCAACATGAGCGGGGTCGTGCTCCACACGGGCCTCGGAAGGGCGCGCCTGGCTCCGTCGGTCGTTGAAGGCTTGGTTGCCATGGCGGGCTCCCATTCGGCGCTTGAATTTGACCTTGAGGGCGGGAATCGGGGAGACCGTCAAGAGCACGTTAAGGAGCTCCTTTTGGAGCTTACGGGTGCTGAAGATGCGCTTGCGGTAAACAATGCCGCTGCAGCGGTGGTTCTTGGACTAGCTGCGTTAGCCTCGGGGAGAGAAGTAATACTCTCTCGCGGCCAGATGGTCGAAATCGGTGGGTCGTTCCGGCTGCCTGAGATTGTTGGTGAGAGCGGATGCAAGCTCGTCGAAGTTGGCTGCACGAACAAGACGCGGATATCTGACTACGAGAATGCGATCACGGATTCGACGGCCGCCATCCTAAGGTGCCATCCGAGCAACTTTAAGATTGTTGGCTTTACGGAAGAGCCATCTTTGGTAGAACTTGTGTCACTGGCTCGTTCGCGCGGAATTGTATGTATTGATGATATTGGTTCGGGGTGCTTGGTTGATACGACTCTTTTTGGGTTGCCTCGAGAGGTGACGGTTCAGGACAGTCTTCGCGGGGGTGCTGACTTAACGATAGCGAGCGGCGATAAGATGTTGGGTGGACCACAGGCTGGGTTGATGCTTGGACCGAAGGAGACGATAGCGAGGATTCGGAAACATCCGTTGGCCAGGGCTTTTCGCATTGACAAGCTCACGCTTTCCGCGTTGGAATCGACATTGCGGCTTTACCGAGAGGGGAGGGAGCTCGAGATTCCTACGCTCAAGTACATCTCTAAGCCTCTTG
>JBBQMJ010000150.1:0-7442 GCA_038328815.1 Fimbriimonadales bacterium
TCGGGCGGTAAGAATCCTTTCGTGTCGATCTCGTTCCGAAGGGTATGCCCGTCCAAATACTCCATCGCAATGAAGTGGCGGTCGCCGTCTTGGCCCACCTCGAAGACGGTCATGATGTTGGGATGCGTTAAGGATCCAACCGCCCGGGCTTCGCGCAGGAATCGCTTGATGCGGTCGTCCCGCTGGCCGGCGTTAGCGCCGCTTGGCATAGCCAGCTCTTTAATCGCCACCCGCCGGTTCATCAACGGATCGTAGGCTTCATAAACGATGTCGTTCGAACGCGCGATTTCGCGAATGATTTGGTATTTGCCAAGGGTGGTCGGTGGGCTGGTACTCATTCAGGGTCCCGAGATTACTAGTATTGACGTGAAATGTTGCGGCGACGTGCGCAATTGATGTATCGTACGTTCTCGTATAATCGCCAGATACTACTATAGTGGGTTAATGAGCCACGCCCCTTATGGCATAAGCTCATTATGGAGATCAAATCTCTAAGTAATCCACGTTCTATAAAGGGAGAGATATTGAACGCGCGGATTACGCTCATTGCCGGGCTATTGTTAGTTAGCGGTGCAAGCTTTGGCTTTGCGCCTTTGCCGCGGCATTCCGAAGCTTTCACTCGTGCCTACGGCCCCAAGGCGGTCGTGAACCTGTCCCGGCCCACTTTGCTATGGGAGGTTTGGGCTGGCGAGGGTGGCAAGGTATCCAGTTCCGAAATGACGGTTGATGGCCGTTCGGTTAACTGTAGCTATCAAACGGATTCGCGCTCATTGCGATATACGCCCGAAGGTCCCCTCGCGCCGGGAAGCCACCACGTACATTGCCAAGTCACGATTGACGAGCACATGCCGGTTCACAAAGACTGGGAGTTCACGATTCCCGTCTCAGCTCCCGAGTTTGTGCCCATCGCCTCCGTTCAGCAACACGCTTTGATTGACGCCATAAACGGGTATCGCCGCGATATGGGATTACCGGGCTTTGTCAACGATGACCGACTAGCTGCAGCGGCTAATGCCCATACGGAGTACCTGCGGATCAACAACATTACGGGCCATCAGGAAGTGGATGGCAAGCCGGGCTTTATCGGTGTGTTGCCGATGGATCGCCTAGAGTCTTTTGGGTTCCTACAAGATTCTTGGGAGTGCGTCGATTACGGCGCAGATACGCAAGATGAGTGCCTGGCCGATCTCTTTGATGCACCCTACCACCGAATTCCGTTCATGCAACCGGGCGCACTGCTTTGCGGCACCGGATTCCGCGATCGGCATTTGACAGTCGAATTTGAAATGGCCAAGCAAACGGCGACTACCGTTTCCCCATACCCGGGACAGCAAGGCGTGCCTATTTCCTGGAGTTCGCATGAAAGGCCAAACCCGCTCCGGATTCACGGCACCGAAGGCCCCGTTGGCTACCCCATCGTCATCAACCATTTCACGCCAGAAGGCCAGAAGATCACTTTAAAAACCGCCACGCTTAAGAGCGACGATGGCACGGATGTCCCCGTTTTCCTGAACACGCCCGACAACGATGACAAGCTAACCTATTCGGCTTTCATCATGCCAAGGGTGCCTCTGCGCCCGGGCACGACCTACCAAGTCGATGTTAACGGTTATACGGAATCAGGCGAAAATTTCTCCAAGAGCTGGAGCTTTACTACGGTCGCCGCGACACGGTCTAAGTCTCGCCACTAAATTGAGCCTGGCGACCATCTAGCGATAAGCCCGTTGTCGCCAGCCGCCCAACCTGCCCGCCCGACGAAGCTGCACGTGTGGAAACCTGCGGGGCTCTTGATTGAAGCCCAAGTAAGACCGCCATCGGCAGATGCTTGTGTACCTAATGGACCAACAATGATGATCCTGCGGCCAATATTGGCAGCGCACTCTTGAAGGCCCACAGGGCAGTTCGTACAGGACTTCCAAGTCTTCCCGCCATCCGCCGTAAATGCTATTTGGTTTTGCCCGGCCGTGGGCTCCTTGTAATCGCCACCCAAGGCGATGCCTGCCTTGGTACTGCTGAACGTTAAACCGAAGATGCCTGAAGTCGCTTTACCCGCAGGGATGGGCACTTCTGTTACCGTCCAAGTCTTACCGCGGTCTTGGGTGTGGAAGACCCGGCTGACTGCTGCGCCTCCGGTTGCGATCCAGGCACTGTTGCGCCCGCGAATGGCCAGGCATGTTCCGCTCGCTGAAAAAGCGCCTTCGTCTGTCAAGGCTTCGGGCATAAAGGCGTCTGGTTCCAGAGTCCAGTGCAGGCCAGCGTCCTCCGTGGTCAGAACCGGGATTTTGCCATTGACCGGGTCGCTGAAGGCGAGGCCATGCTTCGGATCCCAGAACGCAATGGCGTCATAAAAAGCCTTTGGATTATCGTTGACAAACTGCAGCGCCCAATTCGCCCCGCCGTCATCGGTGCGGTAGATTCTCGATTCCTCGCCGGGGCCGATTGCTAGAAGCGTTGCGTGGTCGGCGTCGAAAGCGGCCAAGCTCCTGAACTGAAGCTTCTCAGCGCCGGGCACTTGTTTCACCACCCAGGTCTTGCCATCAATGGTTCGCGCATAAGACCCTTTCGAGCCTGCGGCCCAGCAGACCTTGGCGCTGACGGCTGCGATGCCCCTAAACTGGGCCGTCGTCCCCGTCTTTTGAATCTCCCATTGGGCGTTGGCGCTCTGCATCATGGCTAGAACAAAAGAAATGGCAATGGCTCTCACTTCTGAACTTTGACCCAAATGCCAGGCCGTTCGCTGCGAAACCTTGATCTCTTCGAAGAAATACACCGCGAACGGGGATATGGAACAGGTCTTGTTGGTTGAAATGGGTCGGAGACGGTAGAATCCGGTCCACTTTAGCGGGCACAGTCGAGGGATAGGGAATTCATTGCAGGCAGAAGAATACACACGGATGCACGACTTGGAGGACCGCTACTGGTGGTTCGTCGGGCGTCGACACCTTGCTTTCCGCCTGCTGCGTAAGTTCACATCAGGGCGGCCAAGTGTCTTGGACCTCGGCTGCGGCACCGGCGTGATCTCAAGTGAACTGGCTAATTGGTCGGAACCGATTTCCCTTGATATGAGCATCCTTGCCCTCAATTTCTGTAGGGAACGTGGCGTGAAGCGCTTGGTGCAAGCCAGAGGTGAATGGCTGCCGATCGGGGCTGACTCCGTTGATTCCGTATTAGCCCTCGACGTCTTTGAGCATATCGAGGACGATGGTGCGGCATTCAAGGAAGCCTTCAGGGTGCTGCGTCCCGGAGGAGTGTTGGTCCTCAGCGTGCCGGCATTCAAATCCCTCTGGGGGCCGCACGACGTTGCGCTCATGCACTTCAGGCGATATACCGCCGGCCTGATGCGACGGCGACTGGAAGCAGCGGGATTCCAAGTGCGGCGGCTCAGCTATTCAGTCTTCTTCCTCTTCCCAATCGTCGTCATCATCCGCTTCTTTGAAAAGCGTCGGAAAGGCGAGGCAAAGGCATCTCTGCCCAAAGTCCCCAAGTGGTTCAATCGAACTTTGATAGGGTTGCAAGACCTCGAAGCGTCCCTGATCCCCTCAATTGGCCTGCCATGGGGTAGCAGCGTTGTGGCGGTTGCCGCTAAGCCGCTAACCCAAGATTAGCTAGTGGCCAAGCCATTTATCGGGCACAGGAGTCTTATCATCCTCGCCCTGCCAGTAGATCGACACGACCCACCAGCGCTTGCCATCGTTCAATAGCTGGAAACTATTCACTCCTCGCTCAAAGGGCTTGGCATCGTCTATTTTGTACCGCGATTCGTAGGTGCTGAAAACCTGCGAGATGTTGGCGTAGGTGTCCTCGTGACGGGAGATTTCGTGCTCAAAGAAGCCTTTGGATTCCAAGATGGGCTCGCCCATCTTAATGTATTGGTCCAAGCTGAACCCGAAATAGCGAATGTCGCCCTTTCGAGTGCGCACAGCGGCGCCCATCTTCGCATCAGGCACCATAAGGGATCGCATCCGGTCCCAGTTGCGCTTCACGCCAATCCCACCCGAGATAACGTCATATGTGGCCTTAAGGATCGAGTCCATGCTAGCGACGTCGGCCGGATTCGGCTCAATCTGCTTGGGCTTCGCCTCAGGCGCCTGCGCCAAAGCCATTGACAAACATGAAACGGCGGCAACTCCGGTTGCCAGTAATTTCCGAGAATTCATAGTCCTCCCCCAGTCCCGAAAGCAGACTACTGACGGGGGAAGCCCGGCGGTTCCCCTAAGCTAAATTGAGCTTGGCTTTGAGCTCCCTAGGGATCAAGAAGGGAAGGGTGAGCGCACCGATGATCACGGGCAGGACAAGGAATTCGATACCGTCAAAAGCGACGTCGACAATGAATCCTAGGGCCGGTAGGAGAAGGCCTATGACTCCTTCGAGGGGTACTTCAATTGCGACCAGCGCGCCAGTTAGCCCGACACCGATTACAAGCGCGGCGAATTTGAGCCCGACCGAAACCCTTCGATCCCGAGCTAATGCGAAGCCCAGCTTCAGGTCGAGACCCTTCTTCTTAGCCGCTTGGCCAACAGCATGATGCGCAATTGATCGGGTGAGTAATCCCATTTCTATTCATTTGAACGCCGAGGAAGGCAATTACGTTCTTGCCCTAGGCCCATTGGACTCGGACCCCGAGGGGGCGCAGAACATAGCCCGGGGTCAACGACCCCGGGATCGTGCCGCAGACCAAAGCACCCTGGAAGGGTGCCAGCCCTCTGAGGTGACGTAGATTATGGATGGAGCCCGGCCAGGATGCTGGTCAACTCAGGGGACCTGGCAAAGCAAGTCCCTCGGCCTAGCCATGACAAATCTGTTCAAAACATCGTAGGATTTGCATATGGCAACCGAACTTGCAACTTTTGGCGCGGGATGTTTCTGGGGTGTGGAGGCTGCGTTTCGCCAACTCCCAGGCGCGAAGGGCACTTCTGTAGGCTACTTGGGCGGCACCCTCAAGAACCCGACATACAAGGACGTCTGCTCTAATTCGTCCGGCCATGCCGAGGTCGTGCAGATTGAATTCGATCCAGCTGAGATTTCGTATGACGAGCTGCTGGACAAGTTCTTCCAAATCCACGACCCCACGACGATGAATCGACAGGGCCCCGACCCTGGCAGCCAGTACCGCTCAGCCATCTTCTTCCACTCGCCTGAGCAAGAGGCTATCGCCAAGGCGAACAAAGAGAAATGGCAGAGCTCCGGGAAGTTCCGAAGGGATATCGTGACCGAGATCTCTCCCGCCTCGACCTACTACATCGCCGAGGACTACCACCAGCAGTATCTGGAAAAGCGCGGGCAGTCGAGTTGTCACATTTAGCGGGTGAAAGGTGAAAGGACAATAGTGGGAGTAGCTCAGCCCGCCTCCCTAATTTATTCCGACCAGCCGGTCGTTTCCTCTTTGACCACATCCCTCCGACCTTTCACCTTTCACCTTCTACCTTTCACCCACCAGGTACTCTGACCGCCGATGCTCGAATTGGCTGGACAACGGCTGTCCCTTCAACAAATTGCTGACGTCGCCGCTAGGCGCCTCTCCGTTTCCCTCTCCTCCGAAGCTAGACTGCGCATGCGTGCGGCACGAGATTTGGTCGAAAAGATTGTTGACGAGCAGCGGCCTACTTACGGCATCAACACTGGATTTGGAAAGCTGTCCGACGTCCATATCCCGATTCAAGAACTCCAAGACCTTCAGCACAACTTGGTCCGAAGCCACGCCTGCGGCGTAGGTTCACTGCTATCACCCGAAGAAACTCGCGTGATGCTGCTGCTCCGCGCCAACGTCCTTGCCAAGGGCTTTAGCGGCGCTCGTATCGAAGTCGCGGAAACGCTGCTTGAGATGCTTGCCAAAAATGTCCTGCCATGCGTGCCCGAAAAGGGCTCCGTAGGAGCGAGCGGCGATTTGGCGCCGCTCGCTCACCTAGCGTTGGTGGTGATCGGAGAAGGGGAAGCTCTCTATGAGAGCAAGCGGCTGACCGGCGCGGAGGCAATGGCAAAGGCGGGCATCAAGCCCATTGAATTGAAAGCCAAAGAGGGACTCGCATTGCTCAATGGAACGCAAGCAATGGCCTCGGTTGGTGGGTTAGCACTACGTCAGGCCATTGTATTGACGCAGGTTGCAGATGCTGCTGGAGCGATGACTTTAGAAGCACTCCTTGGCACTCCCGCCGCTTTCGATCCGCGCATCCATGACGCGCGGCCGCATAGCGGGCAGGTTGCTGTCGCCGCAAATCTTCGCGAGCTATTGGATGGAAGTGAAATCCGGATGTCCCATCTCGATAACGACCCACGCGTCCAAGACGCATACAGCCTACGCTGCATGCCGCAAGTCCATGGCGCGGTTCGCGACGCAATCGCCTTTGCCACCAACGTAGTCGAAACCGAAACCGGCGCAGCGACGGACAACCCACTCGTTTTCGCAGATACCGGCGAAGTCATCTCAGGTGGCAACTTCCACGGCGCGCCGCTTGCCCAGGCGTTCGACTTCGCTTCCATCGCCATGACCGACCTAGCGAGCATCAGCGAGCGTCGTATTGACCGCCTCGTAAACCCTGACCTAAACGAAGGACTGCCAGCCTTCCTTACCAACCACCCGGGAGCCTGCTCCGGCTACATGATCGCCCATGTCACGGCCGTGGCTTTGTTGAACGAATGCAAGGTCCTTTCACACCCTGCCTCGGTGGATAATCTGCCGACTTCGGGCGGCAAAGAGGACCATGTTTCCATGGGAATGGTGGCCGCCTGTAAGTTCCGAACGATCGTATCCAACGTCGCCAAGATCATCGCTATCGAGCTCATGGCCGCTGCCGAGGGTCTAGAGTATCGTAAGCCCCTCAAGCCAGGCAGAGGCGTCGTCAGTGCTTACGATAAAGTACGCGCACACGTCGCTCCGCTTAAAGGAGATCGGGCGCTTGGAGTCGATATCGAGAGGTTGGCGACCGCGTTGATCGGTTGATCGGTTGATCGGATTGCCGACGCCACGCCCGGCCCACCCACCCCGCTCGCCCGGGGCGGCTCGCTCCCGCGCGGCGTCGGCTTTGGCGGACAGCCCGGCCAAATGATAAGCCCGGAACGTGCCCGGTGCCGTTGATCAAATTTCGTATACTTCCATTTGATGCTGCATCAATTCTCATTGGTCCTCATAGCTCTTGTCGGACAAAATGCTGCACCTCAACCCTCGGCGAGCCCCTCCATTATTGGGGCGTGGGATGTTGACATGGGCAGCAATGCGAAGGGCTTGTCCAAGGCTATTTGGGGTGGCGAGATCTTGGTCTTCAAGAAGGATGGGCATTTTAGGATCTACGGCAACATGGATTCTGAGGGCGCTTTTGCGATCGAAGGGAACCGGGTTGCCTTGACCTTCTCGAAGCTATTCGGCCAGGACGTGGAAGATCCAGCCCCAAACCATTCGAGTTTGCCCGCGTCCAACCAAATCCTAGGTGCATTCGTCCGCGCCAAGA
>JBBQMJ010000151.1:0-7373 GCA_038328815.1 Fimbriimonadales bacterium
AACCGGGCCCGTCCAACCCCGCTGGCTTCTACATCAACTCGCCGCAAACGGGAGGGTCGAACTCCGTTTCGACCTGCCCAGGTTTCGCAAGCGGAGGGTTCAGGGGCCGAAGCCACCCAAAGTGTAACGGGCGGCCCGTTACATCGCCAATTGTCATCCTGAACGAAGCAAAGGCGAAGGGAAGGATCGTGCTTGATCACGCGGCGTAAAAGCTAAACGCCGCGTTTGCGGCCACGATCCTTCGTTCCCCGGGATGACAACAAGACTCACCCGTAGAAGTCCCACCATGTCACCCCGTCCAACGATCCACGCTCCCCCCACCATCCAAGGCGACGATGGCGGGAGAGAGCGTTTTCCGAAACGGTCACGGGGTGGGTGGGTAAGGCCAGCGTCGCCTCGCTCACTCCAACTCCTTTGGCAACTCGTCTTCCCAAATCACCGGCACAAATATCACCTTCAACGCATGTTTCAAATGTGTCAAAACCCATGCAATCCAAAACGCCCAAGCGATCCGAAACCTACGCACCCAAACCCTAATCCGGCCAGACAGCCGGTCGAACGCCTCAAGAATAAACCGGTGCCCCTGCTAGCGACGTAAAGAGCGGGCGGGGAACTTAGGTGCGCAACGAGCGCCGAAGGAAGCGGGGTGAACTCCGAAAACCATCTAGTCCCTTCCCCAAGCTTCCCACGCCTGGAGAGGCGAGGGTGGCGGCGTAGCCGACGGGGGCGGTCGACAAATCGAAACCTGTCTTTTCCTCATGGACTCCCGACTAGCTTGCATGGGTGCAACACCGAGGCGCCTGCAGTAACATCATTCACGATGCGTGGGCGCCACCTTCTTTGCGGTGCACTTCTTGCACTCTCCGCTGCCGGATGCGCGCCGCAAGAGGGGCAGGGAAGGCGGACGCTGATGCTTTGGGGACTCCAGGCTGACGACAAGGGCGTGCAGGCCATTGTTCGCCAGTTCGAGGTGATGCACCCGGACGTCCATGTGAAGGTCCTCAATATGGGCGCGGGTGGGCAGAACCCTCAGAAGCTCATGACGAGCATCGTGGGCAAGGTCCCGCCTGATCTCATCTATCAAGACCGCTTCACGGTGTCGGACTGGGCCAGCCGGGGGGCCTTTGAACCTCTTGACAAGCTCATTGCCAGGGATCGGAGCAAGGACCCGCTGTGTCCGACTCCAGAGCAGTACTACCCTGCGGCCTGGAATGAAGGGTCTTATGAGAACCAGGTTTACGGCATCCCGACCCGCGTTGATGACCGGGCGCTTTATTACAACAAGAAGATTTTCCGCGAACATGCGGACGATTTGAGGGCGGCGGGGCTGGACCCCGGACGGGCCCCTCGAACCTGGTCCGAGATTCTTGCTTACGGCAAAGTGCTCACGACAAAGAACCCAGATGGGACGCCAAGGACCTTTGGCTTCGTCCCCAACTTCGGCAACTCCTGGCTCTACCTTTACGCCCTGCAAAACGACGCCGACTTCATTTCGGATGGAGGCAAGAAGTGCACATTGGACTCCCCGGCCGCCGAAGAAGCTCTTGACTTCATGAAGAAGGGTTACGACATTGTTGGTGGCTACGAGCACTTCCTTGCTTACCAAAGCGCAGCGCTCGGGAAGGAAAACGATCCGTTCGTCTCCGGCCAAATTGCCATGAAGATTGATGGCGACTGGATTCTTAACGACCTTTCCAGATATGGGCCGACGCTAGAGCTCGGTGTTGCGCCGCCGCCGGTTCCTGACGATCGCTTTAATCACGTCGGTCGTTTCGCGAACGTGAAGGACACGAATGCAACTTGGAGCGGCGGATTCTGCTATTCAATCCCGGCTGGGGCGAAGCATGTTGACGACGCCTGGAATTTCATTAAATGGGCCTGTAGCAAGGAAGCTGCCCTGCTTGATGCTCGGGAGCAGGCGAGTTGGGAACGGCTGGAAGGTCGCGCGTTCGTTCCGCGGCAGTCGGCGAACATCGCGGCGAACGAGGCACTGTTTAAGGAATTTAGGCCTGCAGATAAGAAGTTTGCGGACGCCCTGAAGGTCCACATTGACCTGATGCCGGTCTCCAAAATGCGCCCGCCAACCTTCGCTGGCCAGCTCCTATGGGATGAGCATGTTAGGGCTGTCGAAAACGCGTGCACTGGCCGAATGAGCGCCAAGGAGGCGCTTCTGGAGGGGCAAGGGAAGGTGCAGCGCGAACTTGACCAAGTGTACGGCGCTGCCAAATATCCCTTGGCTAACCCTATCATTCCAGGGGTATTAGGTGCTGGGTGTTTGGTGTTGGGGCTCGGCGGCTGGATCTTTTGGATTCGAAAGAAGAAGCTGGGCAACCTTGCTAAGAGGGAAACCAGGTGGGCTTATGCCTTCATCGCACCATGGATTTTCGGCTTTTTGACCTTGACCCTCGGGCCGATGTTGGCCTCGCTTTACCTAAGCTTCACCCAGTTCAACGTGCTTAGTCCCGCCCGGTGGGTTGGTGGCAAGAACTATGTGGACATGGTGAGTACGGACAAGGTCTATGTAACCAAAGCGCTGTTCAACGCTGCTTACCTGGCGGGGTTTGGGGTACCGCTTGGCATCGTTACGGGGCTTGCGGTGGCGCTTCTGCTTAATGCCGCCGTTAGGGGCATGGCTGCTTATCGAACCTTGTTCTACATGCCGGCGATTGTGCCCAGCGTGGCGAGCGCCGTGCTTTGGTGGTGGATTCTCACGCCAGACCCGCATCGCGGAATTATCAATGCGGCTTGGATGGCCACGATTGGGACTTGGCTACACCTAGACGCCCCCGGCTGGATATCCGCTGAAGCGTGGTCCAAGCCCGCGTTGATCTTAATGGGTCTATGGGGCGCCGGCAGCGGCATGATCCTCTGGCTCGCCGGGCTCAAAGGGATCCCAACGAGCCTCTATGAAGCGGCAAGCATTGATGGCGCGAATCCGAGGCAGCAATTCTGGTCCGTCACCTTGCCGCACCTCACGCCGCTGATCTTTTTCAATGTGGTCGTTGGCTTCATTGGCGCGTTTCAGGAGTTCGACCGTGTTTACGTGCTTACTGTCGGCAGCACCTTCGGGCCTGGAGATTCAATGCTGACGCCCGTTTATCTCCTGTTTACAAACGGGTTCAACTACTTCCGCATGGGCTACGCGAGTGCCCTCGCCTGGGCGATTTTTATCGTGATCCTGATTCTCACTTTGATACAGTTCCGTTTGGCTCCGCGATGGGTGCACTACGAGGCTGAGAAGTGACGGCAACGGGCTTTGGCCAGATTGGAATTGCGGCGTTTATTGTCCTGCTGCCCTGGTTAGGATTCGCACTTCTATTTCGGGAGTCCGTCTTGATATTCACGCGAAAGGGTCAACTGGCGCCAGGGCTAATTTCGGGATTCATCGGCATTCTGGCCCTCTTGGTCGCACCTCCTGTGGGCAGCACCGGTGGCTGTTCAATGCCGATAGCTTGGCTACTGATGCCGTTTACGGCATGGGCTGCCTTGAGCTGCGGTTTGCTGGCAGTTAGGTCGCTAGCTAAGCAAATTCTCGAGAATAGTCTCACTTCTGGCCATTGGAAACCAGTTGGGTTACTCAGTCTTGCGGCGTTGATCTTTGCCGCGATTACCTGGCTTAACAAAGACCCAATTAAGCTATTCAGAGGCTCAATCCCAATCGGATTTCAGACCTTCATCGGACTCTTGGCCCTTGCAATCATCACTCTCGTAGCGATGACGGCGTCAAGCAGAGGAGCGCTTTCCCTAAAGTGGCCGAAGCTCATCGCAATTCATCTCAGCCTGGTTCTTGGATGCGTCATCTTTGGCCTCCCATTCCTGTGGCTCCTAATAACCAGCTTCAAGGAAGAGCGCGAGATGAACGGCGCGGCGGGGATTGTGTGGCTGCCGCATGTTCAAGAGTACGTTCCTTATAAGGACCCCAAGAACCCTCTGTACTCGACCAATTACGACGGGACGCTGGTTGAAGTTGTCGTTGTCAGCCGCGAAGGCGACAGCGCCAAGGTTGAGATCAATAAGCCGGGTGGACTTCACGGCATCACGTTCCAAACGCCAGCGACTAGCCTGACGGAAATCCCAAAGCAAATCCCCCTTGTTCAAGGGACGTACGATGGCCGCGAGACGGTGGGCAAGGTTGTTGAGGAGATGAGCGACGGGCATCGGCGGATTGAAATTACACAGCCGCCCGAAATGAAGGGGCTAAGCTACGTTGCTGAGCCTGCTCAAGTTCGGCCCGTTCAAAAGGTAGGGCTTCGCTGGGAGAACTATCCCGACGCGCTTGATGCCCTCCCGCCAGAGACGCATCGCGGGCTGGTCTATCTAAAAAACACCCTGATCATTGTGCTTTTGAACGTGATCGGAACGCTTTTAAGCTCATCTCTTGCGGCATATGCTTTTGCGCGAATGCGTTTTCCTGGCCGGAGTGGGCTGTTTACGGTGATTCTCAGCACGATGATGCTTCCCGCGGCGGTCACGCTCCTTCCAGCGTTTCTCATCTATCGCTATTTGGGCTGGGTGGATACTTTATTTCCCCTGTGGGTGCCTGCCTTCTTTGGGTCGGCGTTCAATATCTTCTTGCTTCGCCAGTTCTTCCTCACGATTCCCATGGAGTTCGAGGACGCGGCGAAGATTGATGGGTGCAGCTACCTTCGCACGTTCTGGTCGGTCATGCTGCCGCAGATCAAACCTGCACTAGCGGCAATCGCGATATGGACTTTTATGGGAACTTGGGGCGACTTTATGGGGCCGCTGATCTACATCAGCTCCCCTGAGAACATGACGATCTCTTACGCCATGCAACTGTTTTCGGGCGACAAGGTTGCGGAGCCTGGGCTACTGATGGCGTTCGCCACGATGGCGATGCTGCCCGTGCTGACGCTCTTCTTTCTTGCGCAGCGCTACTTTGTCCAGGGGATGGCACTGACTGGTTTAAGCGCTAGTTAAGTTTCAAATACTTGCGCATTGCTGCAAGCTTCTTCTCGCCGATCCCCTTGACATGGCGAAGTTCGTCGATCGAGCGGAACCCTTGATTCTCTTTCCTGAAGTCAAGAATCTTTTGGGCGGTCGCAGGGCCCACGCCGGGAAGGGTCTGTAGTTCGGCGGCGGTCGCGCTGTTCAACGAGACTGAACCTGGCGCTGCTAGCGTCTTAGTCGTTCGGATCGCGGGGCTCGCTGAAGGGGCAACTTGGGGTTTGGGATCGGTGATCGGCTGAACGGGCGCCTGCCTCGCCGGTTCGGGTTGAACCAGTGGTGTTTCAAAAACGATCTGCGCGGGCCGACGCAGGCGCTGCGCGCCCACATAACCAACGGCGAACAACAGTAGACCAGCAATGCCCACGTAGCCGAGACGCTCCTTTGGCGGCAGGTGAGAGAACACTTGCCGATCATTCTGTACTCTTTTACAGAATTCCCGTTAAGTGGGCAGGAAGGCCGTCTTCTAACAAGGCGTGCCGCCAGCCTCGAACACTTACCGCGCATTCTTCGGCGCGAAGCGCGAAGAGAAACCTCTCGAGGATCAGGGCGCCAATCGGCAAGGTCTTTTCTCGGCCCTTTTCAAGGCCCACAATCTTTTGGCGCTCCGCAAGGGCCATTTCAGAGAGCCATTCGGCCGCCTTGCTGATCTCTTCGTAGCCCAATATCGCTCCGTTGACCTTAGCGGGCACCCAATCGGACATTTTTTCGCGGATTGTGACTAGATTTGTGCCCGTCGCTCCAAGGACAACTGCGGTGCCAGATTGGCCTGGAAGGTAGCAGAGCCCAACGATTTCATCGATTTCTCGACAGGCGTGCAGCCTAGCAATCCCGGTGGGGCACTCGTCACTTAATGTTGATCCTAGGAGTGCCAGGGTACCAATCGGATAACTTCGTCTGAATCGGGTGATCCAGGCTTTGCCGTTGCGGTCTGCCGTCGTGAGTTCCGTGCTTTGGCCGCCAACATCAATGATTGAAATTCGGCTCGCTTTGGCAAATGCTGCGTCGCTAGATACTGCGCGGAACCCAAGCTCAGCCTCGTCATCGCCAGAAAGGATGATTGCTGGTGTGTGCTGGCTCATGGCGCGATGCAGGAATTCGCCAGTGTTCTTGGCAATCCGTCCCGCCATCGTTACCCCGGCAAGGGGCGCTTCTGTACCAAGGGCTTTGGCTTTATCGAAGGCAACGCGCAGGGCCTCGAGGGTCTTGCCCATCCCTTCTTCGCCCAGTTGGCCGGTCAGCTTTGTGTTTTCGCCGAGCGAGGTGACGGCGGTGGATTCGTAGACCGTCGACCACTTTCGGCCGTCGAATTCTTCGACTAATAATAAGATGGAATTCGACCCGACGTCGATAACGGCCTTGCGCACCAAACCAGTTTACTTGCTGGCATAAAATGATGGAGAACCGGAGATTCGGATAGTTTAATACGGATTACGGGGCCCTTTTGATGCGCTACCCCTGGGCGAAAATCGTATTTTCTGGTAGCATATCCCCAACTTATTGGAGCTAACACAGAACACCGTAACCATGATGATCGACGATAACCAGACGCCAGCGGGTGAGGAAAGCCCGAAGCCAGCCGAAACCGGCTCGGCAGCGTCCGATTCAGCCACGATGGTCCACCCATCGCCAGACGAACCCCACGCCGTTGTGGAACCGCCCGAGGTTAATCCCTTGGAAGAACCGGTGCACACAGAACCAGTCGCGACGGAGACCGCGCCAGCTAAGAAGCCAAAAGCCGAAAAAGCCGCGTCTCAGGGCGACGATATGGCACTTTTTGAAGCAGCGATGAGCGCTATGGAATCGGGCGAAGGCACCGAATCCTACGAAGGCTCATTTAAGAAGCTGATGAAAGGCGACCGCGTGGAGGCAACCGTCATCCAGGTCGATAAAGACCGGCTGTTCGTTGATCTCGGTACGAAGTCCGAAGGCATCGTCCCCCTGGGCGAGCTTTCCGAAGACAATATTGAGTCCGCTAAGGACCACTTCAACATCGGCGACAAGATTTCCGTCGTCGTCCTTCGACCTGAAGGCGCTGAAGGCAATCCGATCGTTTCGAAGAAGCGAGCTGATTTTGAAGAGGCGTGGGATCGCATCGAGGAGGCTTTCAAGAGCCAAACGATGCTGACAGCGCAAGTCGTCGACCGAGTGAAAGGTGGCCTATCCGTTGACGTTGGCGTTCGAGGATTCGTCCCCGCAACTCACGTTGGCAACGGCAAGCTGCGCAACATTGAGAAATACGTTGGCCAGCCCCTGCAGCTCAAGGTCATTGAGATTGACCGTGATCGCAGGAAGGTTGTCCTTTCGAACCGACAGGCGGAAGACGAGCGACGGGCGAACGCCAAAGAAGAGATTTTCACCAAGGTCGTTCCGGGCGAAGTGCTGGAAGGCACCGTTCGTCGACT
>JBBQMJ010000152.1:0-7351 GCA_038328815.1 Fimbriimonadales bacterium
TACGGAAAAATAGACTTTCTGGTGCACAGCGCGGCTTTCGCCAATCGAGAAGACCTTGCGGGCCGCTTTATAGATACTTCACGAGAAGGGTTCAAAATGGCCCTTGAGATTTCGGCTTATTCCTTGGTCCGCCTTTGCAACGTGCTGGAGCCCGTTTTGAACGACGAAGCCAGCGTTATGGCATTGAGCTACTTGGGCAGCGTACGGGCCGTGAGCAACTACAACGTCATGGGTGTCGCGAAGGCGGCGCTGGAATCGTCAGTGCGCTATTTGGCTCAAGACCTGGGCGTTAGGGGAATCAGGGTCAACACCCTGAGCCCTGGTCCAATTAATACCGTAGCAGCCAGAGGCGTCAAGGGCCTTACGGAGATGATTGAGTACGTCCACGACAAAGCGCCTTTGAAGCGGCCCTTTGCTCAGGCTGAAGTTGCTGGCTCCGCCGTTTATCTCATGAGTGACTTAAGCAAGGGCGTCACGGCCCAAGTCATCTATATCGACAACGGCTATAACGTCGTCGGAATCTAAGTAGCTTCAAACAAAAAATGTCCGACCTGGAAGCCAGATCGGACATTTGAGGATTAAATGATAGCTGCTTAGCTCTGCTTGCGTCGGCGTCGAATCATTGCAACCGCGCCAACTCCGAGAACTGCCATGGTAGCAGGCTCAGGAACGGCGGCCGGAGCGTAGGTGTCGGTTGTACCAACGCCGCCATCAATCGCGGAGAGCTGGCCATCCTTGTAAGCTTTGGCATCGGTCTCGATCCAAACGAATCGGCCTTCGTTGCCCTGCGTAATGTCGCCGTCGCCAAGTCCAACCACCCAGTTGAAGCCCAGAATGGAGCCATTACCTGAACGGGTTGCAAAGTAGGCGTGAGGAACGGTGGGAGCCACGAACGTATTGTCGCCGTTTGCGACCACCGTGCTGAAGCCAGCGAAGTCCGTAACCGTAACTCGCTCGATAGCATCGTGAGATGAGGCGTCGTTCTGAACGAAGAATCCAAAAGCAAGATCGCCTGCTCCATCGTACTGCACAACATAAGAGGTCGCAAATCCCGTGAACACGATGTTATTGTTGTTGTCTTTGCCGACGATGCTGGTCGTCTTGTTCGCAATGACCGTGCCCAAAGAAGATGGGAAATCTGGTCCACTATTATCAAGCAACGTGAAGTTGCCTGGATTCAAATTAGACCAAGCAAAACTGGAAGAAACAAAGCCTGCAAATACGGCTGCAGTGACCATCCCCTTAAACGCAAAATTCATAAAAAAACTCCTAACAGGCATAAACGCCTCAGGGTCTATTGTATTTGACTTCCCGGTTCGGTGCCCCGTCGATATCATAAAACCCAGTATTTTTAACATTAAATTCCTGTCACAAATCATGGAATTACGTTTGGAATTTGGGGCTTTGGGCGCGAATAAGGGCCAAAAGACCGGCCAACAAAATTGCCCGATCCGTTTTAGAGGATCGGGCAATGGTTTATTGCGAGTGGGTTACTAGCGGTTGCGTCGCTTTCGCAGAAGGGCAGCAGCACCAAGCCCGAGGATTGCCATAGTTGCGGGTTCGGGTACTGGTGCGTACGTGTCGGTGGTTCCGACTCCGCCATCGATTGCTGCCAGTTGGCCGTCGGTGAATTGCTTTGCGTTCGTGAGAATCCAAACGAACCGTCCTTCTTGCCCAGGACCGATCTCCCCATCACCTGCGCCAACTACCCAGTTGAACCCGAGTGAAGAGCCATCAGCGGTGCGCGTCGCAAAGAGAGCATGGGGTACTGAAGGCGGCCCGAACGTGTTGTCGCCGTTTGCCACGCTTGTAGTGAAGCCGGAAAAGTCCTTCACCGTTATCCGCTCAATTGGATCTCTCGAAGTGGCGTCGTTCTGCAGGAAAAAGCCGAATGCCAAATCGCCAGCACCGTCATATTGCACAACGTCCGAGGTCACAAATCCCGTAAAGATCACATTGTTGGAGTTGTCGAATCCGGTGATGGCCGTTGTCTTGGTCGCGATGACCGTTCCCAAAGAAGACGGGAAATCTGGCCCGCTGTTGTCCAGCAATGTGAAATTCCCTGGAGCTAATGGCGACCAGCCAAAACTCGAGGAAACAAAACCTGCAAATACGGCTGCGGAAACCGCCCCTTTAAACGCAATTTTCATTAAAAGCTCCTGAAAGAAGAATCAATTTGTCTCTCCGGTAATTGTAATAGCATTTGACTTCGATAGAACCTTCCGTCTAAGTAAAACCTAGTATTTTTAGCATTAAAATTCTTGTCACAAATGAATTGGCCGCTCAATTCAAGCATGGGGTTTAATGAATTTGGAGTCGGCCGGGTGGCGGCCTCGATTTATCGGGGAGGAAAGTCCGGACTTCATAGAGCGCGATGCCCGGCGCAAGCCGGGGCGGGGCGACCCGACGGAAAGTGCCACAGAAACAAACCGCCTCGACTTGTCGGGGTAAGGGTGAAATGGTGAGGTAAGAGCTCACCGGCGCAGTGGGTAACCATGCGGCCGGGTAAACCCCATCGGAAGCAAGGCCAAATAGGGAGAGGTTGACGCTGCTCGCAGACTCTCCGGGTTGGCCGCATAGATAAATCGCCACACAAATACAGAATCCGGCTTACAGGCCGACTCCACTTAACGGGATAGCAGGAAGTAGGAATAAGGAATTGGGAATACGCTATTTATCCGAAATCCTCTTTTCCCTATTCCTAGATCCCATTTCCTAGTTCCCCACTTCCTGTGCCGAATACTGCTTGACCAACTTCAAGGCTTCTCGAAATCTTGGATGATTCGCCGACTCAAGCCATTCGTAAACAACCGCCTCTGAATGGATCGGGGCGACACCGGCGTCTCGCATCCGCTCCATACCCAGCTTGTGCATCTCTAGGCTGCGCGCGCCGACCGCGTCGGGGCAGACCGCTGTCTGAATTCCCAAATCGAGCAATCCTAAGGCAGTTTGGGATACGCAAATGTGAGTCTCGATCCCAGCCAAGATTGCTTGGCGGTTGCCGAGCTTCTTGAGCTCCATGATGAAGTCTGCGCACTCACAGCAGCCAAAGGATTGCTTCGCAATCGGCTTAACTCCTGTCGGAAGGGCTGCGATAAGCCGCTCGTGACTGCCACCCATTTTGCTGGGCACCTGTTCGCTCACGAGAATTGGGATCTCAAGAAGTTTTGCCACCTCAACAAGGAACAGGACCCTTTCGAGCAGTTTTTCTTTCTCGTTGATCGGCTGAAAGAACGTTGGTTGCACGTCTATCACAACAAGCACACTTTGGTTTGTTCGTGGTCGTAGGGCTCGCATCGGCTCGATTATGGACCGAAGCGGTGATTTGTGCCGATTAACTGCGTTGCGTTTGAACCGCAGGGTAATAAATCAGTACAATACAAACGCTCAAGGGATTGGGTGAATGCTCGATTCCGCTCAATGGAGGATTTGCATGAAGCAACTATTTTATGGCGCCGCAATCGCGGCAGCAATCGCTGGAAGCGGAATCGCTGCGGCTCAGTCCGACACGCCTACACTTGGCAAGGTTAGTGCTGGCGGTATGGCAATCCGCGGGGGTGTCGTTCTCCCCTTCGATGACAATCTGAGAGACCTCAGCAGGACGTTTATCGGCCTCGGAGCTGAATATACGTTCACGCACCAGTTTCTACAAGGCTCGGAAACGTATATTTCCCTTGATTGGGTAGCGAAAAATCTCAATGGCGGGGATAGCTTCTATCCGATATGCGTGAATCAGCGCTTCTATACAGGCAATAGCCGCTACGGATCTGGGCGCGCCTATTTCTTTGTTGGACTAGGCGAGACATTCTACAACCTAGGCGGCGACTCCAAGAAATTCGGCGGCCGAGGCGGGATTGGCATGGAGCTAGGCCCCAATGTCTCTCTAGAGGCAGCCGCGATGTTCGCTGGTAAAGATTCGGACGGCGTTGCAGGCAACGCAGTCGGCATCTACGCTGGCTACAGATTCCACTAAAGCGCCCTTGAGATACGCCTCGCCCATTCGGGCGGGGCGTTATCTATTTAGGCTCGAGTTCCGGATTCAAGGACCTGGCCTACGGCCTTCTTCAGCAATGCGGAATCGACTTCGCGATTGCCATCCCTATCCAACACCCTGGTCACCGGCATCGTCTTCGAAAAACCGCCAGTTGCCGAATCCAAGTCGGCTGCGATATCGAGCATCTCTAGACCATCAAGCAATACGTCTTTAAGCGGACGCCGTTGCCAAGGCCCCTTTGATCGAACCAGATACTCGAATACCCCGCGAATACGCTCGGAACCCGAACCTGCGCAGGCATAGTCGCCGTTTTGAAATCTGGCGCCGGCGCCATCAAAGAAGTAGACGCCAAATTCGTCCTTCTTCTTGTCATAAGCGGAGACGATGGGAAGAAACAACCCGATCCCCTGCATTGCCATCGGCGCATTTCCGGCCAGAGCTCGTGAAATCTCCATAAGCTTGCCTTCCATCGACATCTCATGGAGAACGGTCCGCCTGTAATACTTGAATGAGTGCTTCAGGAAACGGCATATCTCGACCGAACGGGCGAATGCCCCGCTGATCGCGACCACCGTTGAATCATCGAGCGCGAAGACCTTTTCTGCCTGGTCATACATCACCAGGTTGCCAGCAGTGGCGCGCCGGTCAGCCAGCGTCAGCACCCCGCCGTCGAAGCGCAGAGCGAGCACGGTGGTGCCGTGCACTTCCACATGCCCACCAGGCGCTTCATGCCTTGGAAGGCCAACCAAGTCGCCAAAGCTGCTCGGCTTGGCAACAATCATTGGCCAGACCGCTGTCGGTAGCGCTTAGCTTGGTCAGGATCCACTTTTCTCATGCGCCGCATCAATTCGTTATCGCCACCAGGTTTGCGGACATCCGGGCGACCGGGACCGCCTTCTTCCGTTTTCTTTCCTGGTTCATTGAGGGGTCGCGTCAACCTATCTCCGTCTGTCATTTCGCACCTCTTAAGCATTCGATAAAACTTCCTACGTCTACGGCATCGGCCAGTTCCGCAGGATAAGTGGCGTCTGGCAATAACTCTATCTCAATTGGGCCGCCGTCCAGTTCAAATGTCAACGATTTCCAGCAGGCTGAACTGAGGTTCTCGCCATACTTTGAGACGCTAAGTCCTCTTGCGCTGGCTCGGTTCGGTTCAGATTGGGATGTCAATAACGATTCGAGAGCCTCAATATTCGGGTTGGCTTCTACTGCTCCCATTTGCTCCAGGGCTGCGTGTAGGCCCTCTTCGGGGTCAATGTTATGATATTCGAGGTCAAAGGCGGTTAGACCTGGGTCCTGCCAGTCGATCCCTTCATCATCCATATAGGTCTCAAGGATCGACCTCTTTGCTGCCCAATCCACGTGCTTTTTGAATTCCTCGAAATTCGAAGATAGGTCCAAGAGGAGGGCCCTGGATGTATCGATGGTCCACTTTAGGTCATGGTCCAGATCCAGCGTTTGCTCTGCCGCTGCAAAGTAGGATTCAAGAATCTCCGCCGCCGTCGTCCAACTGCGACCCTGCAGTTGAACAGGGAAGCGGTAGGTTTCATCGCGGCTCACTGCCTTAAAAGCTTCGACCGGGTCTGCTAGCCGCCACAAGGGTGGTTCTCCCCGTTGGACAAGCTCGATGGCCAGCTTAACAAGACCAATCTTGCGGGCTGTTGCGGAAGCAATCATGTTGGCATCGCCAGCAATCACGTGGAGCCGAATCCAATCCTGGGGTCTTGCATGAGGTTCGTCGCGAGTGTTGAATACGGGTCGCCGGTAAAGAGTCTCAGCGTTAAACGGTTCTGTGAAGAAATCCGCCCGTTGGCTTAGTTGATAGGTGCAGGCTTTTCCGCTCTCCGCGCCAACTTTGCCTGAGCCAACCAATATTTGCCTCGCGACGAGCATTGGCGTGACCGCCTTGTACAGAGCCTCAAAGCCAACGTCCCGACGAACAAGATAGTTCTCATGCGTGCCGTAAGAAGCGCCGTGGAAATCGGTGTTGTTCTTATAGACTCGCGCGGTTAGGCCCGTCTCGCGTTGAAAAGCCTCGGCCGTTTGGAGAAGAACTCGCTCTCCGGCGGCATCGTGCGCGGCGAGATGCTGAAGGGACCAGCATTCGGGAGTCGAGTACTCCGGATGGCCGTGGTCGTTATAGAATCTTGCCCCGTTTGGCAGGATGCGGTCGGAGCGTATTTCGTGATCTGTGCCACGTTGACGTCCAGTTTCATACTTGACGTCCTCCGGATCCACCGTCAGCCGCTCAAGGACAAATCCTCGAAGGTCTGCCCTTGGGCTTTCATAGTGATAGTCCCAGCCTACGAAACAAGGGCCAGGATATGACCTAACGAAGGTGATGGCATCATCGATCTGATCCTCAGCGCCATGTCCTTCGACAAGGAGACCGTACTCAGTCTCTATGCCTGCGAGAATTGGCTTTGGATCTCGCAAGACGTGCTCATTCATTTTTCAATAATGAGCACGTCCGCGAGACAATTCACGACGCCTTTCTGTGAGTTGGTGGAACACCAACTTTTCGGTGAATGGCTGGCCGATGGAGGTTTGGTCTACGAATCTTGACACCCGGCTTGCGAGTAGCCGAGATCGTTGCATCTGTGCCTTCCGTGCGGAACACCAAGAACCTGCCGACCGACGGGAATCCTGGGGGAGGATTCGACAGCGTAAACGTGCCGGTGCGTACACCCGATTCGAGTTCGGATGTGGTGATGTCGCCGATCAGATTGCCATTGACATCCTTAAACGCGCTTATCGAGCCGTCCACTTCGTTGGAAGAATCGCCAGTCACAACCTGGTTGATTGGGAAGACGGAGACCGTTCCACCCTCATAGTCAACTCCGCCAAAGTAGAAGGAGGTGATATTGCCGGCGCCGTCACGGGTGAACATGATAATGTCCGGCTGCAAATCTTCCGCCGTGTTAGGGAAGACAATCGCTTCAAACGTGCTCGGGTTCGCGATCACGTCCGTGTAGGCTCGGTAGATTCCCTCGAGTGAAGCAATCTTGGCATTGTTCGTCACATCGCGAGGGTCGTTCACGAGCAAGGTATAGGTACCTGGAGCTGGAGGGTTGACTACCTTCGGCGTGAATGTTCCACCGATGATTCCAGTTGGCGTGAGAACCTCGATTACTCCCGACGAGCCGCCTTCGCTTACCGCAATGTTGTCGCCACTGAAGTAAACGCGGTTGGCAACGGCTCCACTTGAAAGGCTGGGCTTGTCTGAAGTCGACATTGACGTCAGATCAAACTTGACGTAGTCGCTGTAGAAGCCAAGCATACGGTTGGCTTGCGGATCGTAGTTTGCCGATTGGAAGAGACCAGCATCGAAGAGCGGGCTTCCGACATTGTCCAGCG
>JBBQMJ010000153.1:0-7330 GCA_038328815.1 Fimbriimonadales bacterium
CGAGGCGCTGCAAGAGCGTGCTTTCATGAGCCAGTATCGTCTTGACGTAGCCACCCATTCGCTCCTTTGAATTGAAGTGCGCCAGCAACCCGTTTGTAGCTTCGAGCATCGCTAAGTATTGCGGGCGAAGGTCGGAGTACATGTCCCGCACAACCTTGTTGTCATCGTAAGGGAGCCCAAGTCGATCCTTGATCCCCATGTCCGCCATGGAGTCGCGCCAATCGCGAGCATCCTTATCAAGGGTCGATAATGCCTTGAAGCGCTCGTCCGTGCTTTGGCTGGCCTGAATGGCCGCAGCTTGAGTGGCAATATCCCCGCAGAGCCTACGCTGGTGATCTACGGCGCTCAGGAGCTTGGCATCAGATTCTTGTTCCGCTGCCATACCCGTCATGAGCGCCTGAGCGAGAACAGTTAGAAACGTAATTGATAGGAGGCAAAGTACGTAGGCACGCGAAAATCCCTTGCTTAAGTCGGAATCTCGATGGTCGACCAATTGGTTTTTTCCGACTGTATGACTGCTTGGCATAGAACCGCAAACTCAGCATCAACTGAGCTTGCATCTATTGTTGGTGAAATTGCGGCGTTCATCACAAGAAATCCACCTAGTAAACAACCCTTAACACAAATACCATTTCCTAACAATTGATAGGAAATGGTATTTGTACGTGACATCTTGTCACCGGATGTTTGCGCTACCAGTTACCCCAGTTTGCGAACCCCTGCAAGCACATCCTTGTCGTTCGGAATGCACTCCAGCTCTAGGTTTCGCGTGTATGGCATTGGGACGTTAAGGCCTCCGACGCGTCCGACCGGAGCGTCCAAATCGTCAAAGCACTCTTCTCCGATCCTCGCGGCGATCTCAGCGCCGAATCCACCGCTCTTCCAGTCTTCGTAAACCACGACAACTCGGTGAGTTTTCTTGACGGATCCGAAAATCGTTTCCGTATCCAATGGCAGTAGCGAGCGAACATCGACGACTTCCGCCTCAATTCCTTCAGCGCTAAGTTCTTCAGCAGCAGCGAGGCAAACGTGCACCATGCGGCTGTAGGCGACCAGTGTCAAGTCCTTCCCTTCCCGGGCGATGCGGGCTTTGCCGAACGGAATGGTGAAATCTTTGTCATCCGGAACTTCGCCTTTGATCGAATAAAGGCCTGGGTTTTCGGTGAAGATAACGGGATTGTCATCGCGAATCGCGGATCTAAGCAAGCCCTTTGCACAAGCCGGCGTCGACGGTGCGACTACCTTGAGACCTGGGCAATGCGCGTACCAGCCCTCAAGCGAGTGGCTGTGCTGAGCACTAAGCTGATTGGCAGCGCCACCTGGTCCGCGGATAACCATCGGAACCTTGGCTTGGCCACCGGTCATGTAGTGCACCTTGGCAGCATGGTTAATGATCTGGTCCAGAGCAAGGATGGAGAAGGACATGGTCATCATCTCCACGATCGGCCTGAGGCCCGTCATCGCAGCTCCCGTAGCTATGCCTGTAAAGCCTGGTTCGGTGATTGGCGTGTCAATGACTCGGCGTCCACCAAACCTTTCGAAGAGGCCAGCGGTCACTTTGAAGGTGCCCTGGTATCGGCCGATGTCTTCGCCGATCAGGAATACGTTTTCGTCACGCTCGATTTCCTCGATGAGGCAGTCGCGCACGGCATCGCGATAAGTCGTCATTGTGGATGCCATTAGTGTCCCTTCTCCGGTTCCATGTCGGTGTAAACGTTGTCGTAAACCTCGTCCTTCTCGGGGAACGGAGAGGCGTCCGCCGCCTCGTAGATGCGGTCGATCTCTTCTTCGATTTCTGAGTCGATCGCCTCCATCTTTTCCTCGGTCATGAGGTTGTTTCGCTTGATATAGTCCTGAAGAAGGATCAGCGGATCGCGCTTGCGATGCTCCTCAACTTCGGCTGGCGTTCGGTAAAGGGCTTGATCGTTGTCTGCGGCGCCATGGCCAGCAAAGCGGTAAGTCATGATTTCGACGACGTAAGGCTTGCCTTCCTTTCGAACGTAGTCGATGATGCGCTCGGCATCTTTCTTGGCTTGGAGAGTGTCCATGCCGTCAATGCGCTCGCTCTTGATGCCAAACGCCTCGCCACGCTTCCAGAGCTCGGTGTCAGCCGCGTGGTATTCCAAGCGTGTGCCCATCGCGAACTCGTTGTTCTCGATGATGAAGATAATGGGAAGGTCCCACAGGCCGCACATGTTGAGCGTCTCGAAGAAGACGCCGGCGTTAGCCGCTCCGTCTCCAAGGTAGCAAAGCGTGACGCGGTCCTCGCCGCGGTACTTGGCTGCAAAGGCGAGGCCCCCAGCTAGGGCTGTGTGTCCGCCAACGATTCCCCAACCTCCGAATAGACCCTTCTCAAGATCGTAGAGATGCATGGATCCGCCTTTGCCGCGGCTCATGCCGCCACTGCGGCCCATGATCTCGGACATAACTGCGACGGGATCGCTGCCAAGGAGCAGAGCGTGGCCATGATCGCGGTATGCGGTGATGACGTAGTCGTAACCCTTCTTGATAGAGTTGATCCAGCCAACTACTAGGGGCTCCATGCCTATGTAAACGTGGAGATAGCCTCCGGCTTTGCCGGCGCGATACGCTATATTGCACTTTTCTTCGAAATGCCTGATATAGAGGGTTTCGCGGTAGTACTTCTCGATTTCGGTGGGCGTCGCGGAAAGTTCTTTATGGGCGGCCTGTTTTGCCAAGATAATGCCTCTTATATGAGTTGAGAGAGTAGATCGTGCCTGAGCTGCGACGCTGAAGTTTCGGCTTATCCACAGTTATTTTACCCCTCGCAGGGATATTGGGTGCGCTTTTGACGCTTCAATCGAAGGTGAAACACCCTATGTTGTACTTATCGGCATAGGCATTTGCGAATCTCATTCGAGATTTTAAGGGGCCTTGGCAAACGGTGTAGCCGATTTGACGTTGCCGCAGGAGGTTGGAGATGCTTCGTTAGGAGAATCGCACCGTTGGTTCTCGCGACGAGAGCTGTGTCATCCCGAACACTGTGTGAGGATCTACCTGGAGGCGTTAATTGTTTTGGACATGCGGCCCTCTACCTATTTAGTCCTGACGTCCAAATCCTCTCACACGGAGTTCGGGATGATAATCCAAAGAATCTGTCGCAATGAACACCCCTCGTTTATGCGTGCGGATTTTTGCCCTGAATCGCTTTTAAAATATCGGCGCTCCCTTACTTCGAGACAACCCGGACATGAAAAGGCTGGTGGATGTAATTCAGGTAGTTCGATTTAAGGGCCGCAACGTTAAAGCCGAAGGACTTGGAGAAGGAATCGTCACTGTCCACCGACAACGCAATATTCACGTACTCCTGAGCGCCGAACCCACCTCTTGCTTGCACGTCATAGCCAAACACGATGTTCTTGTTTTGACCCCAGATGCTGAAGTGAAAATCACCTGTTGAGAACAGATAGAAGTCCGTCTTGAAATCAACACTTCCCGCCGACCCATCATAGGTCCACTCGTGAACTCCCTTGTAGCAAGTCATTGCGAGGCCCACCGTTTCCGACTTGTTACCGTGAATGAACTTCGCACCGATCGGGATCGGTGTTTCCGTAGTCATTGCGAAGTAGAAAGGACTTTCACGGTCGATATTAAATACTAAGGTCGCGTGCCGAGTTTGCCCGCTGGGGACATATATGGGCACTGACTGCATCGTGACTCCAGCAGGTAGACCATCGCCGACGATCGTGCCGTTTGCGTCCGCGCCCGCATTCATGATGGTGACCGGGATTTCAACGCTTTGCGGGACTTTAGGGTCGTAAGCAGGATCCGTAATAACCGTTGCGCTTCCCTCATCGGAAAAGAACACAACTCCTATGAGGATTCCGTTGAATCTGCCTGAAACCGGTACATCCAAGGACCAAGGATTCTCCTTAGGCTGGTTCGGATTCCAATATTTTCCCTCTACAGTCAACGTGTCCTTGTAATAACCTGCTACGAAATTGAAGAGGTCAAATTTCGGGCTGAAGCCCAGAGTGACATCGACGTCCTGGCCAGCGTTGGTGGTCAAGGTCCAAGGAGCATGCGTGGTCGAGGACGCGACCTTCCTCTTGGAGGTAACTCCGACCCTTGTTCTGGCATTGAGGACGTAACCGTCATAGGCGGTCATCGACCTGATGTAGAACGGGCTGCGAGGTCCCAACGAAGCAGTCACCGGACCGTCGGTCTGAGAGATGATGTGGACTGTGGAAGTCACAGTTTGCTTATCCCACGACTCTGGAAACTTCATTTCTTTGGGCGAGTGCTCGACATTGATGACCCGAAGCCCTTGATACGCAAGGTCATGGTACTTGCTGACAGGGCTGTAGGCTTGGACCTGGACGCCTGTTGTAATCTTCCGAACTTTAGAGTGAGCAGTTGTGGTGGGCTTAGGCGCTGGCGGTGGTTGTTTGAACAAGCCAGCCTGAAGCGTTTGCGGCACGAGCGTATCGAGCGTAAGCTGTTTGATCTGGCCGGTTTGGACCTGGTTTACCATGCTCTGAAGCATTTCTGGGTGGTGCATCCGTATGAAACTTGGCGTGACCAGTCCCCTGTCAACCATGATGAAATCCACTGTGCTTGTCTTCTTTTCGCCCGTAGCTGGGGGCTTTGTTTGAACTGGAGCCGACTGCTTTCCGATGATGAGCTTTGGCCGCTGAAAGACCCGGGTGTTGGACTGAGCTACCACAAGAGCGCCAAGACCTAGCAGGCAGAGAAACACGAGGGTCCTAGTTTTTTCAAATCTCATGCGTTGATCACTTGCTGGTTATTGTCGCACAGCTATTTACGGGACAAGCGGTCCCAGCCGGATAAATGACTGGGCCAAAATGAAATGTGCCACTAGCACTGCTCGTTGCGATAGCTCTCGCGCAAACCCGTGACCTCAGAGGAAATCTCGTCACTCTGCCTTCGGCTGATGGCGTCCAGGCGTACATTTTTGAGCTTCGCGACTGCCCCCTCGCTAATGCCTTCTCACC
This sequence comes from Fimbriimonadales bacterium, assembly GCA_038328815.1. Lineage (GTDB taxonomy): Bacteria > Armatimonadota > Fimbriimonadia > Fimbriimonadales > Fimbriimonadaceae > JBBQMJ01. Next base: position 4,977 of record JBBQMJ010000153.1, read on the forward strand.
CGAAATCAACCGCCTGGTCGGGCTATTTCAGAAGAAGGGCGTGAAGTTTGCGATGGTCTACGTGGACAGCGATGGAGACTCCAAAGAGGCGGCAAAGCACATTCGCGACTACAGGTTAAAGTGCCCTGTGTATTTGGATCCCAAGCAATCATTTGCCTCCGCTGCCGGCATCACGCATTCCCCTGAAGCCGCCGTGTACCGAGGCACATCCCTGTTGTATCGGGGCCGGATCAACGACTTGTACGCTACACCTTCAATTCGCAAGCAAAAGGCAACCACAGCGGATTTAGCAGACGCGCTAGCGACCGCCATAGCGAGAAAGCATGTGAAGCAGCCGCGCACCGTGGCAGTCGGGTGCCTGTTGCCAAGGCCTTAAATATCAAACTCAGCCATCACGAACGTATGGTCGGATGGTTTCGCCTCCGCCCTTGCTGCTCGATCGACAAAACATTCAGTGCACGTCGCGGCCAAAGGCGCCGTGGCGTAGAAATGGTCAATGCGCCAACCCAGGTTTCGCTGTAGCGAGTTCGGGATGACGAAGTCCCAATACGTGTAGTGGCCTGGGCCATCGTGGAATTTGCGGAATACGTCTTCGAGACCGAATCCAACGATCTTGGCAAGAGCGGCGAACTCTAAAGGGTGGTGGCCTACTTTCCCGTATTGGCGCGCGGAGTCATAGACATCGTTGGGCGTAGGAGCAATATTGATGTCGCCTAGCCAAATTAGGTTGCCATGGGTCCTATATCGCTCGCGGATGAACGCAGAAAAGCGTTCCAGCCATTGCAACTTGTAGTCCCACTTGTCCGAGCCAACGCTGCTTCCGTTGGGCACGTAGGTGTTGATAATGTCGATGCCTTCAACTTGACAAGCGACGATGCGGGCGTCGTTTGGGAAGAGTTCATCGCCAAAGCCGATCTGGATGTTGGTCGCCGGGACTCTGCTGAATGTGGCGACCCCGTTCCAAGATTTCTGGCCGTTCAAAACGCCCGTGTAGCCTAGGTCGTCGAATTCAGAGATCGGAAATTTGTCGTTTTCGACCTTGGTCTCCTGGATCGCGAGCACGTCCGGCTCATGCTCGGCAAGCCATTCAAGCACTTGAGGAAGGCGAGCGCGGATGGAGGCGGCGTTGAAGGTGGCAATCCTCATGGAAGGATTGCAGCGTACTCAAGCGATGCGCCAATTGCGCAACATTTAGAAATGAAGACGGAATACTTTCGGCTTCTCGTGCTTGGGCCGCAGAAGGCTGAAATGAGCGACGCGTTTCTTGTGGGCGGTGACGATCTGAAGATCGAAATTCTTGCGGCCGTAGAGGTCGGAAGGAATATCGCACTGCTCAAGCCACAGGGCGCCGGAATAGTCGCCTAGACCGAAATCGAGATTAGGGTCAATGGTGTCGGAACCGCTGGCACTAAAGGTGCCATTTAGCACGTCATCAAACGGCGGCAGGCTTTGCCACTTGGCCGACAGCACTTCCTGCGGCGTGTTCTCAGTCAGTCTCTGCAGGAGCAAGTTCTGGGTCGCTGCGTGTTGGTGGGGGGATTTCTTGGGACCGTCGTAAGTCACAGCGCCGCGAGCATCGCTCAGGTCGTCGACCAGTCGCGCAGGCTCACCGGCTCCTTCGAGCGGATCGACCTTGGGAAAGGCAGTAAGGCGCACGACAAAGGTCATCTTGCCGTTGAACCGGTCGCGTGCCACGTTCCAACGCTTTTGAACTTCCGTGGGAGACCAGCCCTCGCGGGATTGCTGCCAACCAAGCCACCTTGAGATGAGCTCAGGCGAAAGCCAAATCGCCTCTTCCACTTGCTCTCGCTCCTTGCCATTGAACCATTCGCCAATCGGCGAGCGATCAGCGAGCAGAGTTCGCTCGATTCCGCGTCTCTTCCGCTCAATCGATTCGCCGAGAAGCAGTTCGCGCTGGATCGGCGCGTCTCCAAATAGGACTGGACGAAAAGCGGCATGCACCAGTAAGAGAAGGGCAAGCATTCTTATCAGGATTATCGGCAGCCACGCCCATTTGGATCAGCCAGAATAAATCGTGCGGTTCGATTTCCTCATTCGCAATGCCCGCCTGGCAACTTCTCAAGGCGTTGAACCTGCCGACATAGGCATCGCAGACGGAAAGATCGCTGCCATCGGGCACCTTCAGGGTGAGTCTCACGCCGAGGCGTTCGACGCAAAGCATCTCGTTGTCATGCCAGGGCTTATTGACACCCAGGTTCACTTCCGCGAACCGGGACTTGAGCACAAAGAAAATTTGGAATCCGGCACGCGCTCGGCCATTGCGGGTGGTGTTACGACAATCTTCGAGATGCCGAACACGAACCCGAACACGACGACCAAAGAAGCTCTGGAAG
>JBBQMJ010000154.1:0-7322 GCA_038328815.1 Fimbriimonadales bacterium
CCTCTTGGATGAAGTGACGGAACAGCGCTGGCCTCGGCGAAAATTCCGTGTGGTCAACGTAGCCATCCAACGACTGGTTCATTCCGAATACAAGTTTCGCCATGCTGCAACCTCCGTTCCAGTTCTACAGAATAGCTTGGACAATCTTGGACAAGCCTCTAAAACCGAATGTAGAATAACAATTACCATGTGTGACAAGGACCATTTCGAAGGCGACCAACAGGATTTTGAAAAGCGCGGACTCGTAACGCGCAGACAATTCGGCATCCTGCTAGGCGTAGGCGCCGCAATGATGCTCCCACGAGTCGCCAACGCCGCGACCGTAACTGAAGCTGAGGTGAACATCACAACCCCCGATGGCATTGCCGATTGCTATTTCGTGCACCCATCAAACGCCGCCGCTCCAGGCGTTCTCATCTGGCCAGACATCTTCGGACTTCGGCCAGCCTTCCGCAGCATGGGCAAGCGCCTCGCCGAATCAGGCTACGCGGTCCTGGTTGTCAATCCCTTTTATCGATCCCAAAAGGCGCCAACGGCTGCGAAGGGCACGGCGACTCCTATTTCGGACCTAAGACCTCTAGCGTCAAAGCTCAATGCGGACACCGAGATAACCGACGCAAAAGCCTTCATCGCCTGGCTGGACATTCAATCCTCCGTAGCGAAGAACCGTCACATTGGCACGCAAGGCTATTGCATGGGCGGTCCCATGGCATTCCGCACGGCAACCGCCGTGCCAGATCGCGTTGGCGCCGTTGCCACTTTTCACGGTGGCGGACTCGTAACCGACCAACCAAACAGCCCCCACATCGAGGCCGCTCGCAGCAAGGCCCAGTTCCTAGTCGCAATAGCCGCCAACGATGACGCACGCTCACCAAACGACAAAACCACAATGAAGGAAAGCTTCGCCGCAGCGAAGTTGACTGCCGAAATCGAAGTCTACGAAGGCGCTGCCCACGGCTGGTGCCCACCCGACTCATCGGTCTATAACGAGCCGCAAGCCGAGAAGGCATGGGCGAAGCTTCTGACGTTTTACGGAAAGGCCCTGTAAACCGCCTACGGATCCCGACAGCGCCTCAAGATTTGAGGTTCTAATGCCTTAGCGGTGCGACAAGGAGCATAGGAAGGTAAAACCTCATCTCATGTCGTCCTCGCACATTACACTCACTCTCGTACAATTCGACACTGTGCAATGCGCGGGTCCACTCAATGACCCCAGCATCGAGGGCGTTCTTTTCAAATCCGTAGGCGCCGACCCGCGTTCGGCCGGGACGAGCGTCAAAGACATGACCGGCTACAAGTTCGTCATCTTCGCTCTCCACGACTCGTTAGAATCTGCGGTTGAGTTTCACGACAAGCGTTCGGAAATCGCCCCATGGACTAAGTCAGCGAAGGAGGTCTGGAGCGCTGTCCTTCTTCCGGTCCGACACGTCGGCCAGGCAAACTACCTAGACCCTCAGAATCCTGGCCTACTGTATGACTGCCAACCAGACACGGTCCCCGAGGGGCAACTGGTCGTCCTGACGACGGCCGGTTTCGATCGCACCGATGACTGGCTGGAACGCGGCAAACTGTTCGGCGACGGAGTCAACGCTGTCCGCATCTCAATGTTCGGTTTATCCGGCCTTCTCTCAACCCAAAGCTTCTTCATGGGCGGCGGCTCGTCTGAAGACGGCCTCACAGTGACCATCTGGAACAGCTTCGTACAGATGCGCGACGCCATGTACGGCCCCGGCGTCCACAAAGACTGGCTCCTAAGGCAGAAGGCCGGTGGGCTAGCGGATCGAACCTCGTTCACACGTTGCCTCATCGAGCGCAGCACCGGCGCCTGGCACGGTGGAGACCCTCTCCATTCGAGGGGATAGTGCAAGGCGTGGCGTCCGCTACGCCGGATTGGGATCAAGAGGAGCGGCGCTGCGCTCCCGCCCACGTTTCTCCATGTGCCTAAGCATTAAATAGAAGATCACTCCGAGGAGCGCGCAGCAGATGACCGAGGCGATCAACTTGTTCATCGAGGGATCCTTGAAGTTGAACCAACATATCTGGAATACGTTAAGTGCGATGATCCCTCTTAGCATCCAGTTCACATGCAATTTTTGAAGCACATACACCCCAAATGGTGCCATGAACAACGCTACAGGGGCAGCGCAAAGCCAGGTGTTGATCTGGTAGCTCGTGAGCCCATGGTCGACGAATGCCCGGTAACAATAGCCCAGCACGCTAATCGATGCCTGAAGGATGATGCTGATTCTCGTCGCCTTCTTGGCAGGCATGTTGAAGTGCGTTACCAAAAGCAGATAGAGCACGACGTCGCCGCCTGTCCCGAAGAGGCTCGAAATCATTCCACCGATAACCAGTACGAAGCCCAAGTAGTAGATGTCAACCTTCGACCTGAGTCGGACGGTTTCATCCGTACCACGATGTTCGCTGAAGTAGTAGCTAATCACGAACGTGACGCTGAGTGACAGAAACATCGCCTGGATGATGTAAACGGGAGTCTTTTGCAGAAATTGAAATCCAAGTAAAGTGCCGACAGCGCAGACGGGGACGAACGCAAGGCACGGCTTGTAATCTCTGATATTCGTATCTTTATGCGAGAGGATGAAAACGCTAGCGCTGGTCATCCCAATGCTCTGGATCATCATGCTGAAGTCGCGCGCCAAGACTCGGTCGACATGCAGGAATACGCTGAGAACGGGGAAGGCAACCGCCCCGCCGCCTTCAGGAGTAAACCCGGCCACGAAAGCCCCGCCAACCATCATGGCAGGGTAATACCAGTGCGCGAGTAGAAACGGGATGCTGTCCAGTATCGCGAAAAGCGTAAGCAAGATAGCAAGCGCCGATAGATACCAGACGGTGAAGATTTTGCTCTTGAACATTCGCTGGTAACTGGATCGGCATCATCGCCGCTTCAACTGCTCCCCTGTTGGATTGCATATTTTCCCATGTTCAGCGCCATTTCTACTGTAAACGACGCCATGCCCCGTATAGGGCAACCGAAACCTCTTGAGACTGCGAAGGCGGGGGCACTGCGGGTGTCGAATATCAAAGGCACCCTGAGCGCCTAAAGGTTATCCAGAAACCACTTAAGGGCCGCCGCAACACCAGGCACAAGCGTGAGCAGGAGCTTAATGTGGTGCATCTCAAACTCCGAGTCCCTCACCTCTGGTTGCTGGTTTGAAATAACCTGCCTACGGGTTGATCTCCTCGTTACCCTTGCTCCAAGTAGATCGGATTAATGGAGATAGGCAAATTAATGCGACTCGATTGGACGATCGCCTTGAGTTCAAGCCCAAAGGCATCGGTGGCTTTTGCCCGTTTTGCCGTCCATGGGTATTCAAATTGGGTGGCGGGCATATCTTCTCCAGAAAACTGGTCGCCCCTTTTCCAAAGAACGATGAGGGGGTGTCTCTTACGACGGTCGACTCTGAACATGAATATCTCCGGTCGCTCAGGCGTGGGAATCTGTTCGACGCGCACGGTTCCAGCAAGCATCGTGGACATCCGCTTGAAGACCTCAGCCGCCATCGTAGGTTTCTGAACTGTGCCGTCTGGTCGATACGCAAGCATTCCGATTTTGCCGTACATAAAGTTCATCAAGTCATCCCGGTTTCCAGGCGCTGCGAGCAACTGCCAATACAACGTCTTCTGCACCCCGGCCGAAAAGGCGAATATATTTCGCATGACAATGCCCCTTGCCTGGATTCGTTGATATTTCTGGTCGAGGTCAGGCGGGCAGCCTTGCATGAAGACTTGAGTCTCCGCCGGCAGTGTCGACATCCCCTTATAGAGTTCCTCTATCTGGTCTTGGCCATGCTTATAGTTCGCATGGGCCGGATCAGCGACCGCCTGGCTCCAGGTGGCTACGATGGAGAGGTATTTGCGGTTGACGGGAAGTTCGAAGGGATTCGGGCCGCCGTACTCTGTCGCGATGATCGGCTTCTCGTATCCGAGCTTTAACATCTTGTCTCGCATAAATTGAACGCGACCTTCGATCGTATATGGGTCTCCGTAAAGGCGCATGTCGAAGATGTCGAAAGCGCTACCGCCCTCCTTAAGCACATAGTCGAAGAAATTGAGGCCGGCTTGCTGATTGGGAAACTGGTGGGCGCCGGGAGGTCCAAACAAGCCATCGTAACCGCCGCCGACGACCTGCGCGCTCGGGTCGGCGTCTTTGACCGCCCGATAGAATGTCCTGAGTTCGGAAACGTACTCCTCCTTGGTTCCGAGCCAATACAGGGGGTTGTTGGGCTCGCTGTCATTCTGCCAATACCGAACGCGTCCCCGGTATCTCCTCACGAGATCGAAAATGAATCGATAGTAATCCTCCATTTTCTTTGCTGGAGATGGCGGAAGCTGATCTGCGGCGGTACGGGTGGCCCAAGTCGAGCTGGAGAAAATCGAAATGAGGCCCTCTTCGGGCGAACTGAGTTGTTTCGCAAACGCATCGGAAGCCGTCCAATCATAGTGGCCCTTTTGGGGTTCCAACTGATTCCAAAACAGATACACCTTAGTAAAGCCGGAGCCAATCCTTCGCGAATCGTGGAGATATTGGACTGCCGGCGTACCCTGATAACCGTAAAGGAAGCCCCAAGCCACCCCAAGCGGACTGCCCTTCATCGTGATGTCATGGGATGGGGCCGATTCGCGTCCAGCCGGGGATCGATCCGTATCGACGAATCTCCCGAAGGGGACGACAACCGAAAGGGCTACAAGGCTAATAAGACTCATGAATACATTTCCTTTGAGCTTCGCTCAGGGCGTGGGCTTGAAGCACGGACTTAGTGGCTTGGTCGAGATTCCAATTCGGGCGGCCAACGAGGATAACGGCGACAACCTCACGCAACCACTTCTCGTGTTTATAGCAACGCGTAAGACTTGCCGTACCACCAGAATGTTTCTCAGGACCCTAAGGCGCGCCTAGAGGTTATCCAGGAACCACTGGAGAGCCGCGGACACACCGGGCACAAACGTCTTAACGTCGTGTCCGCCGCCGGCGACGATGGTGAGCTTGTGTTTGATGTGGTGCTTCTCAAGCTCCGCGTCCATCACCTTGGATTGCTGGATCGGTACCAGCGTGTCGGAATCCCCGTGGACAAGAAGGGTGATCGGGAAGTGATCGGTCACCGTGTGAAGGGGAGACAAGTCGTAGGAGAGGCTCTTCACCTTATCCTCCGGCGTTTGAGGGGTCATCCCAAACGCGAAAAGGAACATAGCCATGTTCTTCTCGGCGAAAACCATGTGCTCCGGCACGCCCCAGTCTAGGAAGTCCGACGGCGGCGCAATCGCCACCGCAGCTTTCAGCTCGCTGCTCTCGCGATCAACCGGATCCTTCGCGCTCGGATCGCCTGGATCACCAGTACCGGCAAGCATCAAAGTCAGGTGCCCACCCGAACTGATCCCCGTAACGCCAAGCCGCTTAGGATCAACGTGATACTGCGCCGCCACGGAATGGATGAAACGGACTGCTCGCCGAACCTGCGGCAGGATCTCCGGGACCGTGTACTTAGGCTGCGACCCGTGGACCACCGTGAACACAGTAAGCCCTTGGTCGGTGAAGAGCTTGGCAATCTCTGGATTGATCATCGAGTGGCTAGAATAAAACCCTCCGCTCACCATATAAATAACCCCAGCGCCGTTTGGCTTCGCCGGCTCGAACACGTCCATCGTAAACGCCACACCACCCTGCTTAAGGTAGATAACGTCCCGCACTCGCGTCTGCCCAAACCCGGCAACCGCCAACCCCAGCACCAAAACCAAACCCAACAGCCGCTTCATGCTCTCTAGTATGCCGTTAGCTGCCGAAAAGACACCCTTCGCCATGACCTGCTTCTTCGCGTCGTAGTCGTCGTGTCGGTGAACTGGAGCCAATAACATCATGATGATTTCCCCTAACAGCCTTCGGACGGGCAGGTTAACCTGCCTTCACCACTTAGTCGAACGGTAAGTTCGGAATTCGACATGTTGTCCAAGAAAAGCTCCTGGTCGATTTTCCGTGGAGCCGGCGCGGGCGGGTAGCACGCCATCTCGGGGTGGCAAGACCTACCGGCCCTCTCACTCACTATAAGCGCGAATTCTAAACCCGCAGTCGTCGAGGGTGAAGTGCTTAGAATTGTTTTTGGGTAAGTAGAATGGATTGACGCCTCGGTTCTGAGGTGTATCGCTCTGTTATCCGTCGGGAGGTAGCAAATTGATTCCGAATCTACCGAAACGCAAACTTCAACGTGATTGGCGGAAGAAGTTGTTATCAACATGATTAACGACCCAGAGGGCGATTGCGGACGGTGTATCAAGGCAATGCGGCAAAGCCACAGATGGAACAGGCGGGAGGGACGGTGAAATTTTCCGTTTCTATCTCCAATGCAAGGTCAATCGGCGACATTGACTCAATTCTGTCTTCACTACCGACTTCCATAGACGAAGCGGAGATAACGTTACCTTTATCAACCTCTTACCAAGACATATTGGCAAAGCAGCAAGTGGCATTCTTACTTGCAACTATTCGACAGCGTTCCAAAGTTCTCAACTTGAGGCTCTTTGCCAAGGATGTCACGCAAGAAATGCTTCGCAAGGACGTTCTATTGTTCTGCGGCATCTCGATTGCCGATCAAGTGGAGAGTGGATCGGGCGTAATCAATATGCAACGTATTACCGAGATGCTCTCGGACGCGGCGGTAGAGCGCCGGAAGCCCAAGAAGAAGCATGACGGTACGTACTATTCGAATGCTTCGCAGCGACTGATCGCTATTGATGACCTACGCCCTTCGTTGTTACCCCTCGTGTTTTATAAGCTAGATGGAAGCCTAGTTCCCGTCACAACCTTTCAAGAACGTCTGAAAATCGTCTGGCAGCCAATGCGTCTTGTTGGAAGCCGAGAAACAGTTGATCAAATAACTCGGGTTCTTTGGGAACTCTTCGAGAACACGCATTATCATGCCCGGGTTACGCGTTCACGGGAACTCGTCGCGCGTTCCATTCGCGGATGCATGCTGGACTACCAATTTGCAGAGCAGATACATGTTCCGGCGACAAGCCATCCGATCAACGATTATTTTCAAGAAGCCAAGAAAAAGGGTGCGACGCAGTTCCTTTTCTTGACAATCTTTGATTCAGGGATTGGGATTCCAGAACATCGGCGGCCCACCAATGAAGCAGGTGTGTCCAAATCTGACTTCGACATACTCGTCGAGTGCTTCAGCCCAGCAACAGATGGATTCTATAACAGATCGAAGGGATTGCCGACCGTTATGTCAATCCTAAGGAAGATGAAAATTCCGGGCGCCGCCATTTTGCGGTCTGGCAGTGTCTCAGCGTTTCTTGGGCTA
>JBBQMJ010000155.1:0-7310 GCA_038328815.1 Fimbriimonadales bacterium
ATACGGCACGTTCCTCACGCTCTCTGGTCTCTACGCCGACGTCAGCGTCCACAGCTTCGCGCAAATGGATAAAAGCGCGCTCAAAATTCTGCTCGGCTTCATGGTCTTTACGATCACTGGCTTCACCGCGCTGTGGATCATACGCGGACGCGGCAAAAACGTCCCTCAAGCAGAGCCAGGTCTCCAACGCGAGGGCATTTATCGCTCCGGAATGCTGATGCTAGGCGGCATAGGCGTCGCCACTGCCATAGGCATGAGCGTCCCCCTGATCATGTACGTCCTTGGCCGTCAGTCCAAGGTCGTTGAAGAAAAGCTCTATCACCAGGTACTGGTCTGGCCGTTCGTTCCTTTGCTCCTCTTCATGGCGATTGCCCCCTTCGTCAATTGGCGGACGATGACCTGGAAGACCCTCCTTTCCCGCGTCGTAAACATCGCAAGCATCGCCTTCATGTTCACCGGCATCACCCTTTTCATCATTCGAAATCCGTTGGTCGGCATCCACGCGCAAGGAAACGAGACCATCGCCTTCCCATTTGGCATCACAGTCTCGTCCATGGTCTGGGTGCTGACACTCCTATTCCTCTGCCTCTTCACGATCCTTGCCAACCTGTGGCGTTTGATCGAGTCCATCAAGCGCTCAGCAATGTCAGTTGGCGGCTTTGTCGCCCATCTCGGCGTCGCGACCCTCATGGCCGGCATGATTCTCAGCCGAGGCTTCGAACAGAAGGAAACTGTTTTCGTACAGCCCGGCGCACCTGCCAGAGCGCTGGACTACACGATCAGCTACAACAGTTATCCCATCACCGATCTAGGGGATCGCTCGAACAAGGTCGTCTTCGACGTCTCCCACATCAACCCCGACGGCACGGAGTCAAAGTTCCAAGCCCGTCCTGGCCTGTTCTACACAGCTGACACGCAGGGCCAGCCAAGTCCCATGGTGTGGCCCCATATCGAGCACCAATTCTCGCACGACATCTACTTCACCCTTCACCCGCCGGAACTGAATCTCTGGAAAGATCCAATCTCCATCAAACCGGGCGATTCGGTTGAAGAAAATAGCGTCAAAGTGACCTACGAAAAGATGATCATGGAGGGCCAACCGGGCCAGCCAGGAACCAAATTCGGCGCACAGTTACGGATTCGCACCCAGCGAGGCGAATTCAGAGTCACTCCCAAAGTCGCCTTAACAGCGCAAGGTCTCCTTCCCGAATTGACCCGGATTGATCCCGATCTAATGGTGACGATGCAGGGTCTTGATGCTGCCACCCACGCTGCCCTCATACAAGTTCACTACGCTAGCCCCGTCTACCCAATCGACCTGTTCTACAAGCCGATGACCATTCTCGTCTGGATAGGCACGGGTATCCTAACCTTCGGCGGATTGCTTTCCGCCTGGTATCGCCGCCGCCCCAAAGAGTCGCCACCAACATTTGGTGAACCGGAATTAGTGCGCGCACCCCCTTAAAGAAGATGCAGTTGCTTCAGTTGCTCAAGTGTAAGCTCCACCACGCCCGGGTGACCTATGCGAACCCAGATTACGTTGGCAGCATTGAAATAGATGGCCGCCTCATGGAGCGAATCGGCCTCCTAGACGGGGAACTCGTCCACGTCTGGGCCGTAGATCACACCTCACGGATTATCACCTACGCCTTCTCCGGCCCTCCGGGGGTTATTGGCTTGAACGGTGGCGCGGCCCATTTCTTCAAAGCTGGCGACAAAGTGATCATCGCCGCCTTCGCACTGACTGATGAGAAGATCGAGCCGAAAATGCTGCTGCTGGACGAAGACAACAACGTCGTCCGCGAAATGGCGCTGTTTAGCGTCGTCGGATAGAACTTGTCATCTGAATCACCGTTCTTGACCAGCCGCTCGGATTGCCCCCCGCGCGTTCCCTCGCCTGCTCCGCGGGAGAGGATCTGTGAGCGAATGCGAACTGAGGTGAGGGTGTCCAAATCGAAACAGTCCCTTCCAATTAACTCCTCCTCTTGGAGCGACTCCGTGGCGCGAGGGGAGGTGTCGGCCTCTGGGACGACGGTGGAGGTCAACTCCGCTAACCATCAAGTCCCTTCCAACAAACTCGCGCCCGCTTCCAGCGTGGAGAGGCATGTGAAGCGAACGCGGAACTGGGTGTCAAAAACGAAACAGTCCCTTCCTTCAAATATTAAGGCACATCGTCAAAGAGTCCCGCCAAGGGCGACGCGGGCTCACCCAACGCCAAAGGTAATCTCCCCCTTTGATGTCAATTGATCTCGGCAAACTCCTTGAATCCTCAGGCGCCATTCTCAAAGGCCACTTTCTTCTTACCAGCGGCCGACATAGCGGCATCTATTTTGAAAAATTTCGTGTTCTAGAACAACCCCAAGTGCTCTCCGCCCTCTGTCATCAGATCGGGGACCACTTCAAGGAGTCCAAAATCGACTTCGTCGCTGGCCCAACTACCGGCGGCATCATCATTGCCTTCGAAGTTGCTCGCAAGATGGGCGTTCAGGCAGTCTACGTCGAGAGCGAAGAAGGCGCTAAGAAATTGAGACGAGGCAAGACGCTGCCGGAAGGTGCACGGGTGTTAGTAGTAGATGACGTTCTCACCACAGGCCGATCCGTCTTCGAAGTCCTTGAGGTCATTAAGGAAGCTGGCGCAGAACCTGCGGGAGTCGCGGTTCTGATCGACCGAACAGAAAATCCGCCCGATTTCGGCTGCCCTTTCTTTGCCGCCTACAAGGTCGAAGCCGAATCCTACGCGCCAGGCGAAGTTCCAGCATCTCTCTCTGCCATCCCCATTACAAAGCCTGGCACCCGGACCTAACCCTCGGCCGCTACGATAGCATCCCGAACGGCAGCACGAGCCCATCCGCCGCTAAGCGAGATGCATAGGGAGAATCAACCGATCACTTCTTTCGCGAACTACCACCTCAACTTCCCCTGATATGTTTTTTGATATGTTTAGGATATACATGATATATCGTTGTATCCTGGTATCTGTCGCAGTGTAGCGGTACGAAACACCTGGATGATCAGGCATTGGACCTCCTGCTGCGAACGGGAGATCAACATGAAAATGAGTTCACGCATAATAGGCGTCGCGGGATTCTGCGCCATCGCCACCATAGCACTGGCAGCCGTTTGGAGTTCAACCGCACAATTCGGCTCCACCACTCTCAATGGCTACAATTTGAACAACGACGTTTGGGGTTCTGGCGCTGGCCCGCAAACCATTTGGGCAAACTCAGGCACAAACTGGGGCGTATGGTCTAACCAGCCAAACACTGGAGGCGTCAAGTCATACCCTCATCACGGTCGCACGGTCAACAAGTCGCTCAATTCGCTCAATTCACTCTCGGGAACGGTCAGTCTGACTACGCCAAGCGGCGGTGCCTGGGAAGCAGCCTACGACTTGTGGGATACGTCCAACCACGACGAAACCATGATCTGGTTGAATTACACGGGCACGGCAACCGGCGGGGGCAACGTCAAGCCCATCTCGTTCAACTACGATTCCAACGGAAACGCCATCCCCGTCCTCACCAACCAGTCGATTGGCGGCGCCACTTGGAACGTGTTTCGAGGCAACTTTGGCACCAACTGCACGAGTTTCCTCAGAACTTCAAAGACAAACAACACCACGGTCAACATTCTTGCCCTGCTGAAGTTTGCGGAGAGTCGTGGCTACATCGGAAATCAAACCGTCGGTAGCCAGCAGTTCGGTTTCGAAATCACATCCTCGAGCGGTGGCCTGAACTACCAAGCCAATAACTCGACGATTACCTGGAACTAGGAGATGAAGGAAAGGGGAACAAGGAATAGGGAAATAAGGACCAACCAGAAAATCCCTATTCACCTATTCCCCTATTCCTAATTCACTATTCCTAATTCCCTTCCCGCGAACCTACGTCCCCTTAGCAAGTCTCGAGAAGTTATCCTTTTCGACCGCTCGCATCAGGCACTCTTCGTAAGTGCAAAGGCCATTTCGGAAGATGTCAGCTAAGGACCGGTCCATCGTTTGCATTCCAACGTTGGATGACGTTTCGATGACCGAGTACATCTGGTGCGTCTTACCTTCGCGAATAAGGTTCTTAATGGCGGCCGTGCCCAGCATGATCTCGAAGGAGCCGATTCGGCCGCCTCCAAGCTTCGGAAGGAGCTGCTGCGAGACGACGCCTTCAATCGTGTTACCAAGCAACACGCGAATCTGATCCTGCTGGTCGCTTGGGAAGACGTCGATAATTCGGTCAACGGTAGAAGGCGCGTTTCGTGTATGAAGCGTGCCGAACACAAGGTGGCCGGTTTCGGCCAGCGTCAACGCCGCTTCAATCGTTTCAAGGTCTCGAAGTTCTCCAACGAGAATGATGTCGGGATCTTCACGAAGCACGGCTCTCAACGAGTTGTGGAACGAGAAGGTATCCGAGTGCATTTCGCGCTGGTTGACCATGCACTTCTTATGCGTGTGCAGGTATTCGATGGGGTCCTCAATGGTCAGGATGTGCGCCTGGCGATTGTCGTTGATATCGTCGATCATCGTCGCAATCGTCGTCGACTTACCAGAACCCGTCGGTCCCGTAACAAGGATCAACCCAGACATGCGCTTTGACATTTCGCGAATGATCTGAGGAAGACACAGTTGTTCGTAGGTTGGAATCTTGGTAGGAATTGCACGTAAAGCTGCAGCAAGCGCGCCGCGCTGCATGTAAACGTTAAATCGGAACCGTGACACGCCCTTAACCGAGTAGCCGAAGTCAAGCTCGTGGGTCGTTTCAAACTTCTGGACCTGCTCGTCCGTCAGTGTTTCGTATACCAGCCGCTGTGCGTCCTGCGCGTTCAAAGGGTAATACGGCAGGCGGACGACTTCTCCGTCAACACGCACCATAGGAGGTAGTCCAACGGTTAAGTGGATGTCGCTCGACTTGCGTTCGATCGCCATTCGCAGAATGTCGTCGATATGCACGTCGGTAAGCGGCTTGGCATCGGGCTCAGTCTCTTGCCTTACCTCAAGCCCCTGCTCCACGCGCAAGAATGACTCGTTCGCATCACGTTGGTGGACGGAGGCGGGTACGACCGGGGTGTGCGACGGCATCACCACAGGCAAACCATTGCGAGGATCAATGCTCAATCCTTCTTCAACGGCGGGGTTATGCTGCTCTTCCTCGGCAGGAACGACTTGACTCCAATTAAAAGCTTCTGGTGCTGACATCCTTGTTTCTCCCCCTCTATATCTGCATTTTCCAAGTGGCAATTGCCGCACAGCCGCCATCAATGATTTGACCAGCCCTTTCAGCGGTAATTCCCATGACTTCCATTGCCCACGCGGGCAAACAGTGAAGTACTTCCTCGACGGGACCGGAGCTGCCCTCCACGGCCAGCGTCGCGATGTTTGTTGCTAAGGCGGTGCACGCCCGGTGATATCGGAACGGATCGTCTTCTTCGCAGGAATGCGAATAGTGCAATCCGGAAATTAGTGTTTCGGAGAGTCCCCATTTCGCCGCAGCGGCCGCCGCAACGTCCATGTGATTGCATCCGTAAATCGCTTCTTCAGCCTTATAGTCCTTGATGCCAAACATGACCATTTCCTCAACGTGCTTGTAGTCGGTCTCGCCAAGCCGGTCAAGGAGGGTCTTCCCAATAAGGTGGAGCAGACCGCAGGTGTAGGCATCATCTCCCGGCAACTTGTGCAGGCCATCGGCAAGCCATCTGCCGCAGATCGCCGTGTCAACAGAATGTCGCCACCAGGCACGTCGTCGCAAGGATTCTCGGTCGTTCTTGCCTACGAATAAATCGAATACGCCAACCGTCATGGCCATCTGCCTGATCGATTTGAAGCCAAGGAACATAAGGGCTTCTCGGATCGAGGTGACTTTCTTAGGAAGGGCATACGCAGCTGAGTTGGCCAGGATCAGAACCTTACTGGAGAACCCTGGGTCAACCGTAATGACCCGCTCAAATTCTGCCGTCGAGTGGTCTGCCGAACCTGAAAGTTCGAGAACACGAAACACGACGTGAGGCAACACCGCAAGGTCAGTGACCTTGGTCAGCAGCTTCCTTAAGCTCTCGTTCTCTTCAATAACCGGCATCCCATCATTAATATCGGGATTTTGATCGTCGTTATCCAGGTTGAATGCTGCGTCAGGCATAAATGACCCTCAATACTTCGTCGACGCTCGTTACGCCGTTTAGAATCTTTTGAACCGCGTCCATCTGCAACGTCCTCATTCCATTGGCAACAGCCATGTTGCGAATGACGTGGCTCGGCACACGTCCCAAAATCGTGTCCCTTATTTCATCGGTCATTTCTAGGACTTCGTGTACGCCCGTTCTCCCTTTGTAGCCAGTGTTGTTGCACTTGTCGCAACCCTTTCCCTTAAATAGCGTCAATTCTCCGTGAGTCTCGGCACCAATTTCATCGGGCAGCGGGAAGCCATAGCGAAGCAAACTTTCACGGGTCGCGTGATAGCTCTCTTTACAATTCGGACAAATCGATCGCACAAGGCGCTGAGCCAACACGCAGATGATGGAGCTGGAAATCAAGAACGGCTCGACTTCCATGTCGATCAATCTGCCCGGAGCGCTTGATGCATCGTTGGTATGAAGCGTCGAAAGAACCAAGTGGCCGGTAAGCGCCGCTTCCATAGCAATGGTCGCCGTTTCGGTGTCCCGCATTTCACCGACCATGATCACGTCAGGGTCTTGTCGCAGCATTGCGCGAAGGCCAGCGGCAAAGGTCATGCCTGCCCGAACGTTTACACCGCACTGGTTGATGCCCTCAAGCTCATATTCAACCGGGTCTTCAATCGTGATGATGTTGTTATCGCCCGTATTGATCTTGTTCAAAATCGAGTACAACGTGGTCGACTTACCGGAACCCGTGGGCCCCGTGACGAGGATGATGCCGTAGCTCTTGCTGCACATGTCCTCGATGACCTTTTGATTCCCAGGAAGAAAGCCCAGCTTATTCAGGCCGACGTTAATACCGGTCTTGTCCAAGACACGCATAACGATCTTCTCGCCATAGACGAGCGGGAGCGTCGAAACGCGGAAGTCATATTCTTTGCCGCCGATGGTGGCGCCAACGCGGTTGTCCTGTGGAGAACGTTTTTCGGCGATGTCCATGTCGGACATGATCTTAAATCTTGAAGTGAGAGGGGCGATGACCTTACGTGGCAGCTTCATGCCGTCGATCAAGACGCCATCAACACGGTAGCGTATGCGCATCCCTTCCTTGCCTGGCTCGATGTGGATGTCACTTGCCTTGTCCGTAATGGCCTGGCTAATGATGAGGTTGGCGAGACGGATGATAGGAGCGTCCTCGCCCATCTCCCGCA
>JBBQMJ010000156.1:0-7277 GCA_038328815.1 Fimbriimonadales bacterium
ATAAAAGAATGGTACAGCAATTTACAAGGCTCAAAGTGGCCGACAACTCTGGTGCGCGAGAAGTTATGTGTATCCGCGTGCTCAAGGGTTCTCAGCCGCGGTATGGAGGCATCGGCGACGTGATCGTAGCATCGGTCAAGGTCGCGACGCCTAACATGCCCGTCAAGAAGGGCGACGTCATCAAGGCAGTGGTTGTGCGAACTAAGCACGCCGTGCGCCGAATCGATGGCTCGACCTTGAAGTTTGACGACAACGCTTGCGTCGTCATCAACCCCCAGAACCTCGAGCCTCGCGGTACCCGAATCTTCGGACCGGTGGCTAGAGAGCTTCGGGACAAGAACTTCATGAAGATTGTTTCGCTTGCTCCGGAGGTGCTGTAATGCCTACCAAAGCTGAAATCAAGCTGAAGGGCCAGCGCATTAAGCTCAAAGTCCGCCTTGGCGATCCCGTGATGATCATTGCGGGTAAAGACAAGGGCGAGAAGGGCTTTATCGCAAAGGTGTTTCGAACCAAGCAGCGCGTGGTTATTCTCAAGGACAATCCTGAGAATGCCGACATGCCGATTCCGTTGAACGCGGCGATCAAGCACCGCAAAGCGAAGGTTCAGGGCGAGAAGTCTGCCCGTGTGCGGCTGCCTATGCCGATCCATATCAGCAACGTCATGCTGCTGGATCCAAAGGAAGGCAACCCGACGCGAGTTGGACGGCGATTGGAAGAAGGAAAGCTTGTGCGTTATGCCAAGAAGACCGGTGAGACAATCCCCGCAATCGTTATCGAGAAAGATTGATCGCGGCGCCTTGAGCGTTGCACAGAGGCTGGTCAGCAATCAGCCAACAAGGAAGAACCATGGCACGGAAAGATAAAGAACCAACAGAAAAGATAGATTTACAGGTGGGCAAGCCAATATTGCCTAAGCCTCGCCTTAAGAAGGTTTACGCGGAAGTCGTATCCCCCAAGCTCAAAGAGCAGTTCGGCTACAAGTCGTCCATGCAGCTTCCCAAGCTTGACAAGATTGTCATCAACATGGGCACGGGAACCGGTGAAAAGGATCCCAAGCATCTTGAGAACTCGGTTCGCGACATGACGCTGATTTCTGGTCAGAAGCCGGTTGTCACGGTTGCCAAGAAGGCTATCTCTAACTTTAAGCTCCGAGAGGGCATGAAGGTTGGCTGTAAGGTGACCTTGCGCGGCGATCGGATGTACCACTTCTTCGACAAGCTTGCCACGGTGGTTCTGCCCCGTATCCGAGACTTTCAGGGCCTATCGCCGAAGTCGTTCGACGGTCGAGGCAACTACGCGCTGGGCCTTAAAGAGCAGCTGGTTTTCCCTGAGATTCCTTACGACACGTTCGATCGAATTCGCGGTATGGATATTATCATCTGCACCACGGCGAAAACGGACGATGAGGCTCGCGTATTCCTGAAGGCTATGGGCCTGCCCCTTCGCGAGAAGTAAGATTTCAACAAGCATCTGAAAGCGGGAGTTCGACAATGGCGTCGACTCCCGTTTTCATGTGCGTTAATCCTGGCGAACTCGTCGAACTGGTGATCGAAAGCGCGGGGTCCTTACCGGAGCGTGGCGTGACCAAAAACGGTCCCTCCACTTCGCTTTTTATTGCTACGGTCGGGATGACGTACCGAGGAGCCGTGGGTTTGGATGCCACAATGCAATCCGGCGCCTACTCGTGTCGATGGCGAAAGCTGGGCGGTGAATATATCTTGAGGAGTCTGCTGGCGTGTAGCAAGATTCTGTTGTCAGAGCTTAATCTGCTGTGGCTGGCGAGAGTATGCGGAACGGCGGCACGAGCCATCCCCCGCCTACACGCATGCCTTAGGCTTCGGTTCTGTATCGGCGGAGTAATGTCTTTGTAACGCCGGCGCGAACGAGCCTGTCTCAAAGTATCGACTGTGGTTCAGTAAGCCGTCAGTCCAAGGCACTTGATGGACCGTGATCGAAAGCGCGGGGTCCTTACCGGAGCGCGGCGTGACCAAAAACGGTCCCTCCACTTCGCTTTTTATTGCTACGGTTCGGGATGACGATCCGAGGACGGGCGGCACAAGGAAGCAGGCGCAACGCATCCGGCGCGTAGTGGTGGTAATGGCGAGAGCCCGGTCCGTGAATGAAGCTAGGAAGTCTCCGCGGCGCGTAATAACATTCTGGTGCCCGAGCTAATTGGTGGTGGCTGGCGAGAGTTTCCGGAACGGCGGCACGAACCATCCCCCGCCTACTCGTGTCCATAACGACAAAGCTGGGCGGCTACCGGTGGTTGCCGCCCAGCTTGAGTCCGTGGGAAAGGTTAGTTAAGCCTTTCGGGTTCGTCGTCGGATGAGGCCGGCGACTCCTAGTCCAAGGACGGCCATGGTGGCTGGTTCTGGGACTGCCTTGGTGTCATAACCAATTGCGTCAAATGCTCGCGTGTCTTCGTTGGTCATGGACATCAGTTGGCCGTATCCAACGGCGGGATCCATGATGCCGACCTTATTGGAGTTGTTGAAGCGCCAGTGGCTGGCTTGATAGTTTGGTGAGCCTCCGTGAGCGACGCCATTGGCGAATAGCCCTTCTTGGGTTGCTCCACCGTCGACGCTGAAATACTTATCGCTAGCGTCGTCGGTCCAGTCCATGTAGTTCTTGCCGTCGCCCAGGTGGTTGTGGCTATAGCGGAACAGGTCTAGGACTGAAACGTAGGTGAAGTCATTGTCGCTGTGATACGTGGGGCCTGCATTGCCATCAAGTACGTCTACGCCGCTGATGAACCCGAGAGCGTGGCCGATCTCGTGCGTCGCGACACCGATGAAGTCAATCGCGTTACCGGCGATGCCGTCTGTCGGGTTGAAATCCCAGTTGTACTGGTTGCTGAAGGAAATAGCTGCGTCGCTTGCCGCATTGTTGCCGGCAAGCAGGCCAAGCGCTTTGGCATTAGCTCCCGTTAGGCGAATGGTGTTCGTGTTGTTTCCCGTGGAGTCCACATAGGGAGTAACACTGCCTAAGCCGTTTGGGTTGTTGCTGGTTCGGTTGATCAGTTCCGAGAAATTCGGACCTGCCTGCAAGTGGGCTACTGCCGTATTATCGAGGGCTGACTTTGCGTCTCCAGTAAGACCGCCCTTGATCGTGTTGTAGCTTCCCGTGTATTGGACTGAGCTGGTCGAACTTAGGATGTTCGGCCCTAGCTGCTTGAAGTCGATGTTGATGTTAACCGTCATGTTGTCGGTGAACATGCTGGACCAGCGGGCGCCGGCAGCCTGAAATCCGGCGAGGGCATTGGCATCGATGCCGGGGCTGTAGACAAAATTGAAACTAAGCGCATGGGCAGCGCTCGGCAATAGAATGGCTGAGCAAACGCCGCAAAGGGCTAGCGATCGACTTGTAAATAGGTTCATAAATCTCCTCATAAATGCATCGTAAGGCAGTTGATATGCAAGGTCTACAGTTTATGGGCCGCTCGGCAACGGGGAGGCTGTCACGTTTGCCTGATTCGGGCTGAACCGGTATTTGTGACGTGAGGAAGAGACGCCGGGCTTGCTCCTGTTTTCGTGCCGACCTGCGGCACTGCGATCGAACCGTGTTTTGTGCCGCCGCGATCTGTTGAGAATGCCGCGCTCGTGATGACGGTCCCTCGAGTGCCTCGGGATGACGACCTCCTTCTAACTGGCAAGCCGAGATGAAGCAGAATTGTGAATTGCTCAATTGGGCAAAATAGAACCTATGTCTTGGACCCTGCGCAAGTGGGCAGCCGTCTTCACCATCTTCTTCCAAGATGGGATTGCTTACCGTGCGAGTGGGATCATCTGGATCCTTACCGATCTGGTAACTGCCGTTACAATGCCCCTTGTTTGGGCGCACGCTAACGCTGGGAAGAGCATTGCTGGATTCACCACCAGCGACTTTGTCCTTTACTATCTGTGCCTGCTTCTCCTGCAAAGCTTCATTACCAGCCACATCATGTGGGAACTGGCCATGGAGATCAAGGAAGGGAACTTCACAACCGCATTGCTGCGGCCAATCTCCTTCTTTCAATACACGTTCTTCCGAAATATCTCGTGGCGAATCATCCGAATGTCGCTCTTCGCGCCGATGTTTGTGATCTTGCTCTGTCTCTATCGAGGCTATCTTGGCAATGCGCACGTTTACCTAGGTCTGGAGTTCTGGATCTCGCTTGTCCTTGGACACCTTGTGAGCTTCACGTTCGTGATCATGATGTCCATGCTCGCCCTCTTCGTCCAGGAGGCACAGGCTATTTTCGAGCTCTATTACGTGCCGATGCTGTTTCTGTCCGGCCAACTATTCCCGATCGCCGTCATGCCAGGGTGGGTCCGGGGTCTTGTGCCCTTTTTCCCGTTCTACTACACGACAGGCGCTCCCACGGAGATTCTCATTGGGCGCGTCTCTGGAACTATGGCTTGGCACAACATCGGAATCCAGCTCATTTGGATCGTCTTTAGCTACAGCCTTTACCGAGTCTTTTGGGCAAAGGGCCTGAAGCACTACGCCGCTGTGGGAATGTAAGAAGAGTAAGGGCGTACCATTTGATAGTAGACGTACGTCTGCTATACTCAATATGAGATGTTATCCTGTGCCGATGAGCAGGCAGTCGATGCCCTTGAGTTTATGGCAAGACACGTAAACGGAGCTCTAGCGGTGAGCATAGGCAAAGACATTGGGCGCTGGCAGTCCTTAGCTCCGAATGAGAAGCTGGCGGCCTATCAAATGCATATGTCTGCTTGCTATGCCAATTCACCATTGCTGAGGACAAAGGACAGAATCACGCACGCCGAAGAAGCGTTGAGTTCAACGTTAAGCCAGTCTAATTGACCCGTATAAGGTTGAACTGCGTTCCCTTGATCACTACTTCGCCAAGCGAACTGAGGTCAGCAATGCTGGCCAGAGGGAAGGCTTCTGGAACAGGGGCTACGATGAATTGGGGATTAACGCGTGCCAAGAACTCGGTTCGATATTCCGGGGGCGACTTGACGTCGAAGAATCTACTGGTTTGGCCACGCCTTCGCCCGTAGTCTGGGGTTTCACTCCAGTGGCCAGCGTACGTGTAGACACCGGCAAATCCTGAGAGCATTGGGTTGAGATCAGGGACGTAGGGAGTGTCGAAGAGATCGGGGAGTTCCGCGCCACTCTCGTCATGAAGTGGGTTCTTGATGCCGGGCATAGCCACAACCACGGTGTGCTTGGAGCTGTAGTCCTGAAGGTAGTTCACGATCTTTTGCGCGTCCGAGCTTAAGTACACGGCGTGGAAAGTTGTGCTTGAGACGTTGTTCTTCGCAAGGTTGGTTTCGCGGATGACCCAGAGAATGGAGCTGCCGCAGACGACGACAATGCTTAGAATCGTCGCCAGGTTGCGAGATCCCCTTTCTCGCTTGGAGACTATCGCTCCCAATCCCATGGCTGCTAAGACAGCCCAAGGAATGCTTAGCCCCATGGCCAGCTTTCGCTCGAACAGTGCAGGGAAGTACGGAGCAAATGTGCCGATAGCGGCCCACGCAACGAAGAGGTTCCAAACAGGCTCGTCCCGCGCCAGCAGGGCGACGCCGAGAATTGCCGCAGCCATCACCATGCACCAAGTCGATACGGACATCCAATAGCTTCCGGGATCGTGACTTCCAGCAACGAAGAAAGCGCCAAGAATCAGGGCGCCCAATACGGCTGCGCCGAGTGCCTGCTTCTTAGATATGGCAAGGCCAGGGGAGCTGCCAACCCGAATGAACGCGACGAAGGCAAGCGCAATCATCGGCAGGTAGCCAAAGACGACTTGTCGGAAATTGGGCGCAAAGGTTGGAGTCGCGGCGCGGGCTTGAAACACAGGGTCCAGTTGAAGCACGTGTAGGAACCACAAAGCGGGAATGACGGCCCCTGCGCCAATGATTGCGGCCCTTAGAACCCATACGGGTGTTGCCTGGCGCCGCACGATGGTGGCAACAAGAAAGGCCACCATGACGAATGCGATCATTAGGGCATCGTAGCTGTGGATGTTCATGAGCGCCGCCATTGCGAACGCTCCGCCAAGCACCGGTTTCCAAGAAGCTCGGGCATCCAAGATGCTGATGAAGATGAACACGATCAAGCATAGGCTGACCATGAAAAGGGAATTCGTCAGCATTGACGGTAGCACGTAACCTTCTGGCTGCCAAACATCAGTCGGCAGACGGCCGCCCATAAGGCCGCTAAATGCTTGTGCTTCAGGCTTAATGATCAGTTGCCCAAAGTTGTGCCATACGAGGAACCCGACGCCCGCACCTAGAGCCGTCAAGGCAATGGCTACCTTTGTGGTGTAAACATCGACAGGCACCTTCCTCAGCAGTTTCCCGATAAGCACGATGAAGAGGGCGCTAAAGCCAGCTCTTGCCAGCGCCGTTGTAATGGGAATTGTCAGAACCTTTGCGATCAGGCCCAAGAGGAAGAAGTAGATATTGACGGTCAGACCGGGTTGCGCATCGACGGCGAAACGGTTGTCGAAGAGGAAGTGGCCATCCATCGCCTGCCGCATCCAAGCGGCGTAGACCATGTGGTCATCCGTGTTGTACTGATAGCCGACATAGTGCGATCCTGGCGGCGATACCAGTAACCCGTAGATGAATGGCAACAGGCTGACGCTCGCGGCAAATAGGGCAAACCAACGGACGTATCGCCGCTCGAATACCTCGCGCTGTTCAGAATCGACTTCGATCAAATGGGGTCTCGATGGTCAGGCGCTAGTTCGGGATCGGCCGGTGCATGCTGCGGTAGATGTCTTCGATCAAGTCCTTGTTGTTCTTTGCCTCGACATTCTTTGGGTCTAGCTTGAGTGCTTCCCGGTAGAACTTGAGCGCCTTCGCGTACTTGACTTTGCGATCAAGCTTTTCGGACATCATTGTGGCCGTTCCAAGCTTGACTGTTGCCGCGACGTACTTTTGCTTGAGTGTAGGATTCGAGGTCTTCTTAAGATATGCAGTTTTTGCTGCCTTTTGATCCTTCGTCATCTTGGCGATTTCGGCAAGGGATGAACCCTGGGCCAACAGGAGCGAACACATCGAGAGTACGAGCGCTAGGGTTCCGATCACCTTGGGCAATTTCATGCTGTCACTATATCCTAATGCTTCGACTTTCCGAGATAGTCGTTAAGCTCGCGGTCAAGAAGTTTTGTAGCGTTCAGCGCCTCGGACTCCTCGGTTTCATATTGGCTGAGCTTGCGGGCATTTGATAACGCCGTGGCCAGCGAATCCGGAACCAGCGCACCAAGGTCTTTGGACGTCGCTTCGTTAGTGAGTTTCAAACGATGCCTTAAAGCAACC
>JBBQMJ010000157.1:0-7252 GCA_038328815.1 Fimbriimonadales bacterium
AAGCTGATCAAGCGGGCCAACGAAGATCACGCGTGGCTCCAAAGAGGGTAAGTCCAGCAGCGACAAGAAGTCGGGAGTTGCGTGGGCTTTGACACCCTCAATGTCCACAGGCACGATCTTGCCCTGATCGACTAGCTCTATCAAAGCGTCCTTCTTGTCATAAAACAAAACCGAATAGGACCACATTTCGGCCGACGCGTTGGGTCGTACGATTCCCACCGCCCTGTGCCGTTCCAGAACGAGTTCGCGAATAGCATCCTTGTCTGCGAGAAGTGGCTGACCGGAAAGTTCGGCGGTAACGACCCGCTCAGTGAGGTCATAAAGGTGCTGGCCGCTCCGGCGTCCGGATGTCATGATCAGCCCCGAATGCCATAGTGCGCGCAGCGTTTGCTTTGTGACGCTCGGGCCGAGCCAAGACTCCTTCCATTCTTCCTTGCGCTGTTGAAATATGAAGTCCCGTGGCATCAGCGGACCGCGTTCCGTGATCTCCCTCAGGATGACTTCAACCGCATCCTTATGCGCCTCGAAGATCTTCTTCTCGAAGGCTCGGCGATGTACGGCATGGATGTATCGCCGTAAGGGCCAGCCTTCAAAGGGAACCAAGGAAGCCTGCTTATCCCATCCGTCGTAGATCAGCCGATCCTCGTAGGCAGTCTTGTTCCAATCGCCAACTTTGTAGCCTGGTACCCGAGCCTGCAGGACCAGATCGTGGTTGCAGCCTACTGGCGCAATCGGGTCGAACTGGATACTGCGCAGGCGACTAAACGCGTCCATCTGGGTGGCGCAGGGCATGAAATGATGCCGCACCATCGCCCGTCGGGCATCGGTCTTAGACAGCTTGATTGGCGCGGGCATCTTGAAAACGGTACCCCGTGCAGTCGGCTTCCATTCCCTAATACAGACCTCTTTAGCAGTCCTCTCTAAAAGCGGCCTGCTAAACGATGTCGACAGCCCCTACAGGGTTCTTAGAAATGCGATCAAGTCCGCGCGCTCCTGTCTTGTGAACGTAACACCAAAGCGATCAGTGTAGAAGTCAAGGACGGCGTTCAAATCAGGTGCAAAGCCATTGTGGAAATACGGCGCCCTTGCACCGAGCCCGCGAAGCACTGGTCCCTTGAACCTGCCAATATCCTTCCACTTGCCTGTGCTCAGCGCAAGACCGGGATCAGTCGTTGACGTTTGCTCGCCAGTCAGGATATTGCGGAGGATGTAAAGGGGCATATCTGGCGTTCGCCTGCTTCCATCTGTGAGGCCGATATCAAGCGCGATCGCCAGCGAATGGTTACCCATCTGCGGTGTGTTGTGACACGTCGTACAAGTGCCAACAAAACTCGTCGGGGAACCAAAATATGGATTGTCGTTCAGCCCCTTGACGCCAGAGATTGGGATTGGTTTCGAGTCGAAGAGTTGCTCACCGCGCGCGACGGACGCGCGGGGCACGTTCTTTGCCCCAGCCCAGCTTTGGTACAAGGTCATTGAGCTAGCATTGAACGGACCTTTAGGGTCGGTGACGTTGTCGTTGATGCCAATGTAGAAAGGGAAGTTTGAGATTTTATCGGGCCCGCCAAAGGCTCCGTCAAGCATTAACCATCCGGCTCTCTCATCGAAAACCTGTGCCGTTGATAGACCTAGCTCGAAGCTAACAATTGCTTGTTGTTGATCGGGTGACAGCGGAACCGTGCCTTGAGCGTGCCCTGCGGTGGCGTCCACTGCCTGGTGCGCAAGGCTGGCAACAAGAATCGCACGATTAACATCGGGCGCATTTGCAATCTTCATCGGATTTGTAGGATCGACCTCGCGGCCGTCCCACATAACGGTGCTGATGAAAGCCAAATTGGTTGAAGGCAATGGCCGCCTAAATAGCGACAGGCCAGCAGCGCTCGCATGGTGGTAAGGATCGTCGACGCTTAGGAGTTCGAATTCGGCGCCGGCAGGAATTGGACGCTCAACCCGGATCAATCCCTTGGTGCGCAACATGCTGTACGCTTTGCGTCGGTCCGCTAGTGTTCGAACTGCCGCGTCCGGAGAGTTGGAACCGTCTACGGTCCGAAATATTGGATCAAGTCCAAAGGATTCTTCAAACCTCTGTTGAACACCTTCAGCCGAAATACCCCAGCCCTGGTTTTCAAGGTGGCAAGAGTTACACGTCCGCCCGTTAGTTCCAAGCTTTTGGAAGAAAGGGTTGAAGGGATCGACGAATCCGTTTGATGTAAATGTGCTGGCAATGCCGAACTTGTTTCTAGAGTAATCACTCCCTCGCCCCTGCGTCGCCGATGTACCAGTTGGAGCAAGCAAGGCAGCCGAAAATCCTATGACAATCAGGATTGGACTTAGAAACTGTTTCGATCCGCACTTCTTGTATTTCACATTAACCTCTCGCTGCGACCAGTGTACGACGAGAAGCTTTATGTATGGTGTACTTTATATGATCCAGCAGCAGGATTCATCCCAGCCGGGCGGTGTCACCTCTGTAATAAATCGTCAAGATGGCGCTTTTCATGTTCGACCATACGCTTAGTCAAGGACTGCGCGGAATGAGTCCTCGTCGGCAACTGAGTTTGAGAAGTGACATCGATTTGCCCCAGAATTTCATGCCACTCATTTCGATCCGCGTTAAACCTGGTGACTAGCGCATCCCACGGCAAGGCGCCAAACCCAAGCTTGGTAAACAAAGGATCGGGGCGGATTGGAACGACGGCCTTCGCAGAACCCTCTCGCAGCGCCCTCATAATTGGCAGCCAAGCCGCCTGACAGGCGGTTAAGTGCCCAATCGTTCGGTGCTGAGATTCTCGCCAAAACTTCACCGAACGAACAACCGGCGCAGGCTCCATCCCCTGAATGCGCTCATGATTCTCATCAAAGAGCAGCAGAATCTTTGCCCACGTCGCTTCCGTCATTTTGCTATCTAGTTATCAGTCGGCGTGTGACCCAGAAGGTGCCGCACTGAATACGCCTGGCCCGTATGGTAGGCAGTATGAAAAACCCTGTATTGGAGGTAGTAGCCCCAGGTCCAACCTTCGCCTGGTAAAGCGTCGGCGCTTGCAGGGTCGAAATCGAGCATCGCCTTTTTCGCCAACTCGTGAACCCGCTTCACTTCAGTCAAGAGCTCCGCTACGCCGATATCGAGCTTGACGGGTTGGCCAATCTCCTCCGTGTAGTAGTTGAACGCAGGATCGACGAGAATGCCTTCGATAACATCACCGGGCAGACGGTCCTTACCGACCATAAGGGCTTCCCAGTACATCATATGTCCGGCCAATTCTCCTATGCTAAGCAGCTTAGGATGCGGCCGCGTCCAAAGATCTTCGTCCGATAGGCCCTCTAATGCAATTGCGAATTCACGGTGGCCTTCGTCCCAGGCCTGGATGAGCAGATCAAGCTTTGCCATGCTTCATTTTAGCAGAGAAGTAGAATAATGTCTACTGTAATCTCAGCGGCTTGCCAATTGTCGCAATTGGTCGTTCGCGAAGTATTCGGCCTCGCCTTCGGTAATAGCCTTCAGGACGATTTCGGCAACAAACTCCGGTGTGTCGCCTTTGGAATAATCCGCCGCCGGGCCGTCGGTTGAACCCATTCGATTCTTCCCAAAATTCGTGTCCGTAACAAATGGATAGACCTGGCTCACGACGATCCCGCTTTCGGCAAGCTCTTCGCGCGCAGTAAGGCTGAATCCAACCAGGGCCCTCTTCGACGAAGAGTAGACGCTGTACTTAGGAATCGTCATGAACGCGGTTCCTGAATTGATGTTGACGATGCTGCCTTCCTTCTGCTGACGCATGATCGGGATCACGGCCTGCATCGCCACGATCGGCGCAAGGACATTTAGGTGAAAAATCTCATCGAAGATTTCCGGGTCGATCTCCTCCACCGACGCTGAGTAGCTCCTACCCGCGTTGTTGATTAGTCCGTCTATTCGTCCAAAATGCCCATAGACGTCGGCAATGGCCCTCTTTAGGGCCGTGAAATCTGTAACATCCACAGTCACCGGCAAGCTACCTGGCAGTTCATCGGCCAATGTAGCAAGAAGATCGGAGCTGCGGGCAAGCAGGGCAACCTTCGCGCCTTTGTCAGCCAGCGCCTGAGCGGTTGACAGCCCAATCCCAGAAGAAGCGCCCGTCACGACAAAGACTCGATCGTTAATTTGCACGAATCATCCTACGTGGCCCAATTGCCAAGATTAGCATCCCGTTGGGCGAGAACTGACAGCACTCCGGCACCTAACTCAAGGGCGCGGAGGTTCTTCCATTATCCGGTTTACACCCGATGCGTTCTTGCAAAGCCTCCGTCAAACGGGTGCTAAATTGAAGCGAGCAACTCGGCTGTATCGACCACGGTCGCAAACTCGTTATGCAAACTAGCCAATGCCAAGTCGTGCATCTGGTCCGCCGAATAGTGTGTGCCGTTCGGTCCAACACGATCGAACGTCGCAGTGGCGTCGGAAACGAGTTGCACAGAAAAGCCCAGGTTGGCGGCCATCCTAGTGGTGGTCGAAACGCAGTGATCAGTAGTTAGCCCAACTATCACAAGGCTCTCGAGGTCCTTGGACCGCAATTCCCCTTCAAGGTTGGTTCCAATAAAGCCACTGTTGACCCGCTTCTCAAATGCCGATTCTCCCGTCGCAGGAGTGAACTCCCGCTTAAACGCGCACCCGGGTCGATCCGGATGAAGCGGCGAGGCCTCGTTTTGGGAAAGATGCCGCACGTGCAGAACGGGCCATTCGCGACGTCGCCACTCGGCCAACAACTTGGCAATGTTTGCCTCAGCGCCTGGATTGTTGCGAGTCCCCCAGAAGGGATCGTCGAACCCATCCTGCATATCGATCAATATCAATGCGGGCTCTTTCGGCATCGCTCACTCTCCATACTAAAATCAGACGTGTCTTGGGCGGCGCTTTGTAACCAACGCTCCTACCGAACACAGAATTCGAGCATTCGCCAGGCATCTTGTTCATGAGCGTATAAACCAGAAGAGGGAAACCAACTGACCCGAGACCCGTTACTAGATTCCGATTCGGCCCGCGACCTGATTCTCGAAAACGGCTGGAATAGCACTTGCTACCAGCTGGTGAACGAAGGAATTGAGCACTGGTGGTCTGAAGATGGATGCGCCCTTGTAGGTTTCGTTCGGTCTGGAGGAATGGCGCTTGTTGCTGGAGCCCCAATTTGCCAAGAGGACCAACTGGATGAGACGATCCAGGCGTGGGAGGCTTTCGCCGAACGCGAAGGACTTGAGCCCTGTTATTTTGGAGCCGAGGCCAGATTGCAAGAACGCCTCGCAAAATCGGCCGCCCACGTAACTGTTGTCTTAGGTTCTCAGCCAGAATGGCATCCAAAGCAGTTCCTCGATGCGATCCAGGCGGACGCATCCCTCAGAGCCCAACTTAACAGAGCTCGCAACAAAGGCGTAAAGGTTCAAGAGTGGGATCGCGCCAAAGCAGAGAACCACCCGGGTCTGCGCAACGTCCTGCGTGACTGGCTCGAGTCCCGCGGCCTGCCCACCCTTCACTTTCTCGTGGAGCCCGAGACTCTGGGAGACCTTCGCGATAGGCGCATTTTTGTAGCTGAGCAAGCCGGACATATTCTCGGATTCGTGACGCTTTGCCCAGTCCCCGCCCGTTGCGGGTGGCTTACCGAGCAATTCGTCCGTGGCCGAAGAGCCCCAAATGGGACGGTTGAACTGATGCTGTATCACGCGGTTGAATCAGTCGCGGCTGATGGAGCAGAGTACGTGACAATGGGAATCGTGCCGTTGGTCAGCTCCAAAGAGGGTGAAAGCAGCGGTGAACCCGGCTGGCTAAAATTCTTGCGAGGCTGGGCTAGGGCGCACTATCTGAGGTTTTACAACTTTCGCGGCCTTAGCGAGTTTAAAGCGAAGTTCCATCCGGCCGTCTGGCAACCCGTCGTAGTCATCGTCAAGGCCCGCCGGTTCAAGTTCTGGCATTTGCGAGCCATAGGGAGGGCCTTTACGCGGACGACTCCAGAGTTGGCGCTTGCAAAAGGAATTGCCAAAGCTGTTCGCGTAGAAATTGGCCGATTAAGGG
Source organism: Fimbriimonadales bacterium (assembly GCA_038328815.1). Classification (GTDB taxonomy): domain Bacteria; phylum Armatimonadota; class Fimbriimonadia; order Fimbriimonadales; family Fimbriimonadaceae; genus JBBQMJ01. The sequence continues at coordinate 6,041 of JBBQMJ010000157.1, forward strand.
CTGGGATTGCGAGACGATTAGGCCTTACATAGGACGTTTGACCAACGGCCAGCAACCCTGATCGCGCATCCAAAGTAAATATGTAGCGATGAAGCACAAATTGCTGTTAACGATGGCTGTCGCCTGCTGTTCCTTGCTCGGGATCGCTCATGCGGACGACGCTTTCTTCGACTCAAACGGCGTGAAAATTCACTACGCCACCGCCGGAGAAGGCGAGGCTGTTGTGCTGATCCATGGGTGGATGGGCGATTCTACGATGTGGGGGAAGGATAACTCTGGCAATACTAAGCTCCAAGTTCCTGAAGGCGGTGGCTTCCAATTCATCGCCCTAGATTGCCGTGGCCACGGCAAGAGCGATAAGCCTCACGAGCAAGACAAGTACGGCGCTGAAATGGCAGAGGATGTTGTCCGTCTGCTCGACCATCTTAAGATCCGAAAAGCTCATTTAATCGGCTACTCGACGGGCGCTTTCATCGCCGGTAAAGTTGCCGCAACCCACCCTGACCGAGTGCTGAGCGTGATATACGGCGGGCAAGCGCCCATAATGCCCGTAACCCACCCCGCCGGCTCCTGGGAAATCGAGGCGTTCGCCAAAGCGGTGGACGATGGCAAGGGTCTTGGCCCGTACATCGTCGCAGTCTCGCCGCCCAATGCCAAGCCAACTTTGGAAATGGCCAACGGCATTGCCAAGTTTATGTATGCGGGAAAGATGTCAAGGCGTGGGCTGAGGCCGGGCTAAGCTTCAAAGGCCTTGAAGTGACCGCCGAGGACCTAAGAAAGTGCAAGGCTCCAACCCTGTTCATATTCGGTGAAAATGAAGGCGCAAGAGATGAAATTGATGCCGTCCGCAAGGTCCTTGGACCGACGGCGTTCAAGGTCGTCCCCGGCGGAAACCACATCACCACACCAGGCAAGCCAGAGTTCGGAGCCACCATCGTCGCGTTCTTGCACGCCAACATGAGCCACTCTTAGCGCCTAACGTTACGCCGTAAGACCGGTATAACGGGACACATGGATACAGTGTCCGGCTACCTGAAAGCGAGATTTGCCTATGTCCGCCAAGACCTTGAAAAGGTCCTGGCGAAGCTGGCTGATTCGGACCTGGCCTGGGCGCCTCGAGCGGGGATGCGCACGATAGGCGGACAAATCTTCGAGATCGCAGGCAAGGAAAAGGAACTGATAGCTTGGCTGAAAACGGGGGTCTGGCCCGAG
>JBBQMJ010000158.1:0-7239 GCA_038328815.1 Fimbriimonadales bacterium
GTTAGGGAATTGCTGCGGCAAGTTTGGGAGGGCGATGACTTCACGTCGCCATCCAAACTGCTCAAGAACATCTCGGCCACCAGCGCTACAACGGCGCCTGCAAATTCGCCCTATTCGATCGCGACCAACGTCGCGCACGCAGACATATGGCAGACCCTCTGGCTCGCTCGTCTGCAAGGAAAACCTAAGGTCAACCCTTTTCCAGATTTCTCAGTTATCGCCACTGAAAATTGGGACCGGGTCAGGTCGTCGTTCTTAGAAAACTTTCAGACGTCCGTTGATCTGGCTTTTGCCCAGCCCCTCGCACACTGCTTGCGTAGCGACGAAGCAGCCCAAAAGTTACTCACCAAAATAGCTGTTCATAACGCCTATCACCTTGGCCAAGTCGCTCTTTTGAAGCGAATATTGCATATCGAGAAGCGCGGCAAGGTCTGAATTGTTCTTGCTCCAATCACGGCCAACACGGTCGATATTGCTGGTGTAATTATCCATCGAACCGGGAATGAGAAATTTGGCCGCGGTTCGAACACACGCGCCGGACGATCCCGTCTAGCAAGTAAGAGTTGCCGTTCAACTGTTTCGGCCAAGCAAGGAGAATCAATAAATTGAACCCCACGACGTTGGAAACTGAAGCACCGGTGTGGCTGGAGTCCGCCCTGGATCCTACATTCGATTTGGACTACAGCGAAGAGGATGAGCAAGAAGGCACCCTAGGGTACTTCTTAGCTACGTTTGTCGTAGTTCCGACAAATTATTCTATAGCCCGTGCTCTTGCCGGGGCCCGATGCCACAATACTTGGTATGGGTGGCCGCGACGCAGTTAGCACTTTTATCGAGCTTTTGCTGCAGGCACGCCAAGAAGCCCAACCCGTTGCCGTTTACTCCAGCGACAGCGAGAGCAACGACTACGACGTCGGCTTTGTTGAGGTCGTCAGCAACACTCATTTGGTTTTGAATGCCATCACGCCCAAAGGTGAATCCGACGGCCGGCACCTGATTCCACTAGAGCACATCCACAGGGTCGATTCTAAGACTGCCTACGTGAACAAGCTTAAACTGCTTCACCAATACCACGACTCAGTATTTGAATCGACGCTTGCCCCGGTCACCGAGGCACCGGATATGGTGTCTATGCTCGAGGGAGCGAAAGAGCACGGACACGTCGTCAGCTTGTTGGATGCCGAAGGCTACGGCCCCAGTGGATTTGTGAAAGACGTAGCTTCTGATCACGTCGAGCTTCAGAGGTTGAACAGCAAGGGGATGCCTGACGGCGTCGCTGTTCTGATGCTTGAGGCCGTCCATCGCATCACGGTGGACACCCGTGAAGAGCGGGTCCTAGGCTTTCTCTTCCGTTACCACTATGAGTTGCAACGGCTGATTGATTCGTAAGGGTCTCTGAATGCTGAATGCTGAATGCTGAATGCTGAATTACCCGCTTGCATCCCGCATACCGCTTTCCGCATACTCTCCTTTATCCATTTCTCTCCAAACAAACTGAAGAAACCGTCCTCCATTCGGGTCATTGATTTGACTGCGATGGAACATGCGATGAAGGCTGGATTTCTTGGGAGAAGCGCAACTCGGAATGGGCTTGAGGCCTTTCTCAGCGCCCATCGAGCGTTTGCCTTTCACCTCGCCCTGCAAATCGTCGGAAATCGGGACCAGGCCGAGGATGTTGCTCAAGAAGCGCTAATTCGCGCCGCTAGCAACCTTCAGTTTCCGCAGAACATCGAAAACGAACGTGCTTGGCTAAGGCAGATCGTGGTCCGACGAGCTCTGACTCATCTGAAGAAGCGGAAGGACCTTTTCCCGGACCACGACTTCGGAGTTCAGTCCGACCCGACCAACGACATGGCCGTGCGCCAAACCCTGGATCGCCTCCAACCGGAACAACGAGTGATCTTGGCGCTAGCTATCGGAGAACAACTCTCCTATCAAGAGATTGCTGACTCGTTGGAAATCCCGATCGGGACGGTCGGCTCAAGAATCCATGGCGCGAAATCCGCCTTTCGAAATCTATGGGAGTGCTCATGAGTAATAAAGATCCCTTTGAAGCCCTTGACCAATACTATGTAGGCGTCAAGAATACGATCGCGCCATCCACGCTTGGACTTGCAATGTATTCGAAGCGTCTCTCAATCCGCGAGCTTGTATTCGCTTTGGCGCCACTAAGCGCGGGCGCTCTTGTTGCCCTGATCGTTGTCTTTATATCCTTTCAGTCGGGAATTGGGAGTCCCGCAGCTGTTGGTCCATTTCTTAAGGGGCAGATGAAGTCTGCAGGCGTGGTCATGCAAGACATGATGCCCGCCCCGGACAGAAAACGAAAGCTGGAATCATCGAGGCGACCATGGACCGCGTAACCCGGCCCAACCCATGGCTCCTGGCCGGTGTTGGCGTCATCTTGACGCTAATTCTGCTACCAGCAACCTCATGGGTCCCGAAGAACCAGCTTGACTCTGTGCGCTATGGCGTTGATCCAATGCAATACGACGTTGGTGTTGAAATTTACACTCCAAGCAACATCGTTGATCCTACCAGGCTCCAAGACTCGGACGAAGTTGGCTTTGCAAGGGCCCTGCTTGCCAAGAGCAGCGAAGACTCCAGAACTGCGTTGATCGATTTCGCCAAGAGTCACCCGTCAGACCGTGCTGCCTTGGCTACATTCATTCGTTATGCAATGATGGCTGGTCATCTCGGGCCGGACAAGGATGGCAAATGGGAGTCCACGGTCAAAACGACTTACGGGCAAGCCATTGATGCTACTGAGAAAGGTCAGGCGCTTGATGTGGGCAATGCCTACTTCCCGATGTTTCGAGCGGTCATTGCGAGAGAATCAGGAAACGAAAAGCTAGCCTTCAAATATCTCCACGATGCTGCGAAGGCCGATCGTTACGACGACTACGCGATAGACGCGCTCAAAGTCGAAACAGGGGAGATCGAACGCACTTGGGGCTATCGCGGCGAAGCGACAAAATTATCTCTTGCCGCCGCAGTCTTACTGCCGCACTTAGCTCATTTGAAGTCCTTTGGCAAGTGGGTTGCGGAATTGCCGAACGACCGCCAGGGCATGCAAGCGCGCTGGGATATGTTCCAGTTCGTCGATCGTTGGTCAAAAGGCTGCAGCACTCTGATCGACATCTATGTTCAGATGGCAGTGGTTTCTGCGATCCTTTCTCCAGGTGCTCATCCAGGTAAGAATCTCTTAGCCACCGAGCGCTATGATTTCTTTCGCCAAAAGGCGCCGAAATTGGATGCAGACATCGCCAAGGAGGGCATTGCAATCGATGGCGCCGGGGTCCAGCCAATTTTTGATAGGGTTGCGCAATACGCTGTGAAGGGTCAAGACTACATGGCAACTTCGGATGAACTGGCGGAATCCCGGAAAATTATCCTGTCAAGCTCATCGACGCAATGCACACTAACTGCCTTGTTGGCATGCGCAGCTGTCGTACTGTTCGTCGCCGGTCTGAGTGCCTGCGCAGGAAGAATCAATCTTGAATCGCGGCCGCTTGCCGTGCCTTACCTGTTGGGCTTAGGCGTTGTTGGATGGACGACATATTCTATGAATAGGCCGATCGTCACTCCTATTGGCACCTTTCAAGGATATTCGCTTCTCCTAGGGCTTCTTGGCGCTCTCGCAGTTTCCTTTTGGCCGGTAGGTCAAAGCCACTCCAGAATCGTTAAGTTTGCTGTGTTCGGGCTGTTTGCCCTTGCTACTGCGCTCTTTCCAGCCCCATTTATGCCGTGTTTCGGCGTAGTTGCCGTAGCATGGGCAACGGCCAGCAATCGTACAGCCATTGCGCTACTTGTCTATCTAGCCACCATTTCCGGTTTGGCCCTCGTTATGGGTAATTTCATGGCTGGCAATTCTGAGCTTAGAATAGAGAGCATTCGATTTGGAGTAGGCGTCGGAATCTTTGCGACGGTCGCCCTCTTACCCCTCGGTCGCTGGAGTGCCAAGAGCGTCCTCGTTCCTGCATTCTGCGCGATGTCGATTATTTATCTGGGGCTTGTGGCTTCCGTTATCAGAACAAACGAGGTCTTAAGACCATCGGCTGAAACCTTCACGCATGAGGCCGAAATAGTTCGCGGAACTCGGCCCATGCCGACAAGCTAGAGTTCAACAGATCGTTTGAACTTCAGATTTGGCACCGGCAAAAGGCTCTGATCCTTGCGAATCGGGATGTTGCTGTTGGTCAGCAGGTGCTGAATTCGCTTCTCGGCTTCCTGGATGTAATTGGCGTACTCTGTCTCCATTTCCCGGCGGAGCTCTTCCATGTCCTCAAGCAGCTTCAAGATGAGTTCGACACCGGCAAGGTTTACGCCCATTTCCTGAGTGAGCCTCTGAATTCTGCGGACTCGCCGAATGTCCAGTTCGCTATAAAGCCGATTCTTGGCGCCTGCCCGCGACGGAACGATGAGCCCAAGCCGCTCGTATTGTCGAAGGGTCTGAGGGTGCACGCCACATAATTCGGCAGCGACTCCGATCATGTAGACAGGTTGATTTTCGTTTCTCATACGGTTGCAGCCTCAAGTTCAGCAAGCTGCTGCATCAGCTTGCGCTGAGCGTCATTTAGTTTCTTTGGGACGGTGATCTTGATCTTCGCCATCAAATCGCCGCGAGCGCCGTTCATTCGGGCGATGCCCTGGCCGGCAAGCCTTAGGGTTTGTCCGCCTTGGGTCCCCTCGGGAATCTTCATCTTCACAGCGCCGCGAAGGGTGGGCACCCGTATCTCGCCGCCAAGAGCCGCCGTCGTAAATGGGACGGGAACTTCGACTTCAAGATGATCGCCTACTGGCTTAAACATGGCGTGCACGGCCCAGCGAATGTTGACGTACAGGTCGCCAGATTTTCCGCTGGCGCCAGCCGCCCCTTTGCCCGGTACGCGCAGCTTCTTACCGTCTTGAATACCTTGCGGGATCTTGACCTCTACCTTCTTGGTGTTGGGAACCGTCGAAATGCCCTCCCTGGTGCGGACGGCATCCATCGTTTGGTAAGTAAGACTGCGCTTTGTGCCCGAGTCGATCTCCTCTAGCGGTAACTCGACGGCTTTCTCCACGTCCTTCGGGCTCGCGCTTTCCAAGTCTTCGAATCGAACTCCGCCACCACGGTTTCCAAAGCCCGTGAAGATGTGCTCGAAAATGGACTCGAAACCGCCGTTTCCGCCACCAAAATTGAACTCAACATCTTGGCCGCCAGGATTCCCCCCAAAGTGCTGCGTCTGGTCCCAGTTCGAGCCGAACTGGTCGTACATCTTGCGCTTTTCAGGATCGTTGAGGACTTCATAAGCCTCGCTCATCTCCTTGAACTTTGCTTCGGCAGTCTTGTCGTTGGGATTGACGTCGGGATGGTACTTGCGGGCAAGCTTGCGATAGGCAGATTTGATCTCCTTTTCATCTGCCCTGCTCCCAACTCCTAGAATTCCATAAAAATCTTTTGCCATAGCCTCTAGCGCTCAATCACCTGATATTACAACGCTCAAGAGGTGCATAAGGTTTCGACCCACAGGAAATTGTGCTTATGGCATCAAACAATGCCATGGCCCTTTCAGCCCTGATGTTTGCTAGGGAATCTAACGACAATAAGACATGTGGACGTCAGAGATCTCGAAATTAAGATAGCCCGAAGCGAGAATCTTCCCGTTTTGCCCCAAATTGTCAGCTCGGTCCTGAAGCTGGCGGATGATCCACAAGCATCGCCAAAGGCCCTAGAACGCATCATCGAGCGCGACCCCGCAATAACCGCGAAGATTCTGCGGGTTGCAAATTCCGCCTTTTATGGCTTAAACCAAGTGCCTTCGATCGGACGAGCCATAAGCATTCTTGGCCTGAACGCGATTCGTTCCCTTGTTGTAGGCGTCGCATATCAGCAGATTATTTCGGGAAAGACGGCAAGCGTTAAGTTTTCCAAACTTGAGTTTTGGCAGCATAGTCTGTCAGTGGCCGTGGGCGCCCGAATCTTGGCTAAGCTCAAGCTTCCTTTGAAGGCTGAGGAACTGTACTGCGCGGGCATGATGCACGATGTAGGCCTGATGATCCTCGACCGCTTTTGCCCAACAGAACTGGACGCAGCCATCCAACTTTCGATCGATCAGAACATCGAACTTCACCTTGCTGAGCAGCGTGTCTTGGGTTTCGACCACTCAGAAGTCGGTGCACTACTTGCTGACCGCTGGGGACTATCAACGCTCATGACCGCCGGGATCCGCAACCATCATGCGATGATTGAGGAGGACGGCAGCTTTACGGCGAGTTGCTACATTTCCGCCGCGAACACCCTTGCACACCAATGTGGTTACAAGAACAATGGCAGCAAGAACCTGACCATAGATTTTCATCCGGCCGCACTGACGGCAATCGAACTTCCGGAGCAGCAACTAGAGATCATTCGAACGGTCATGATCCAAGAAGTCCAAAAGGCTCAGGACGCTTTTCAGATCAAGTGAAGGGTGAATGGTGAAGGGTGACGAAGTCCAAGGATTGCCTTTCAAGGTGGAACTCCACGAATGGAAGCCACCTCTTAGTCGCGCCCAAAATACTCGTCACCCGTCACTTTTCACTTTTCGCACCAGACCTAGTTAGTGATCGCTTTCGTGAGCCGCACGTACCTTCTCGTACTCCTGCACAAGCGATTGCTGTTCTGGCGAGGGCATTTCATCGTAATGCGAAACGGTCTGCTTGAAACGACCTCGTCCCTTCGTTATTGACCGTAGGTCAAGCGCATAGCGTCCCATCGTCGCCATCGGGACCGTAGCCCTTATCCTTGTCTTTCCGGCAGATACGGGGTCCATGCCTTGCAACCTGCCGCGGCGGCCGTTTAGATCGCCGACAACATCGCCGACGCATTCGTCCGGAACGTCGACCTCAAGGTTCAGAACCGGCTCAAGCACGACCGCCCCAGCCTTTTCAGCAGCGGCCCGTAAGGCAATAGCGCCAGCCATCTTGAACGCCTGCTCGTTGGAGTCAACGTCGTGATAGCTGCCATCGTAGACCGTTGCCTTGAAGTCCACAGCGGGGTAGCCGGCAAGGAACCCATGATCCATCGCCTCACGAATGCCCTTTTCAACGGCCGGGATGAAGTTTTTGGGAATAGACCCGCCGACAACTTTGTTGTCGAACTGGAATCCAGCGCCACGCTCAAGCGGTTCAAGCTCAATCCAGCAATCGCCAAATTGGCCTTTGCCACCCGTTTGCCGCTTGTGGCGACCTTGGGCTTTTGCCGAGCTACGGATTGTCTCT
>JBBQMJ010000159.1:0-7164 GCA_038328815.1 Fimbriimonadales bacterium
ATGCGACCGCGTTTGCCGCTGTCCACCAAGGCATTCCCCTGGCCCTAACTGCCATCGCCGATGAATTTGGTGCCGAAATCCCCTGCGCTCCGTATCTTGACAATGAGGACGAGAACATTGGAGAGGGGATCATGAAATATCGCGGCCGTGGCCCAGCGATCCTCCTTGGAAATCATGGAGTATTCACGTGGGGAGCAACGCCGTCCGCTGCCCTGAAAGCGGCCGTAATGGTCGAGGATGTCGCGAAGACGATCCATCTTGCCAAGCAGCTTGGCGAAATTAAGACAATTCCTGCGGGCGAGGCGGAGAAGTGGTACGACCGCTACCAAAATCGTTACGGCCAATACTAGGTCTCTGACAAAAAATGGCGCCGAGTGGGAATTCTCGGCGCCATTACTTTGCGGACGCTTTCGCTCGCTGGCGAGGGTTAATTGAAGTCTCTTGGCTGTTGACCGCGACGAAGATGAGTCATCATTTCAATTCTGCCTAATAACGTTATCACATGATGATGTGATAAGAAGGATGAACGGGACACGATCCGGCAAATGTGCTTGCTAGGTTAGGTAGCCCGCGTCGACTCTCGATCCTGCGAAATCATGGGAAGGACAGCAAGTCGCCCTTCGATAGCGGGATTTTGAATTCGATCCATGAGCCAGTCCCAAGCTTTATCCACAACCGCATCGATCGGTACCTGAAGGCTAGATAATGGGATGCGATAATCTTCGCTGTCCGGATAGTCGCCAAAACCAACGACCTGGCATTGACCTGGGATACTAACTCCACGATTAAGCAATGCTCGAGCAGCGCCTATCGCGAGCGGATCCGTGAAACAGAAGAAGGCATCAGGAACCGGCGATTCGTCGAGCAGCTTTACAACGGCGATCTCGGCGGCGCCGCGCGTCTCAGCATTGACTGCAATGATCTCGGGCTTCAAACCGGCGGCTTTCATGGCTTCCGTGTATCCGCGGCGCCGCTGTTCCCGCGGGTAATCCGCAAGGACCCAGTCAAGAGTTATATGGACCACCCTGCTGCACCCCTGAGCAATAAGCTTCTCAGTAGCGACACGGGCTGCGCCGGCAAGATCCCAGGAAACAGAGTCGCTATTCTTGAATTGCTCAAGACCCAAGACGACGACCGGAGTACGGTCATTTTGGGCGTCCGCCCGAAACACTTGAATCGACTTGCCTGCGTCGACTGCAATCACCCCGTCGACGGGCCAAACGTAAGGCGCTCGGCCTTCGCCAGCGTAGGCCATCGACGAATCTAAACCCGTGATCATTAGGTCGTAGTCGCTCGCTCTTGCCTTGGCATTGATCGCTTTTAGAAAGCGCATGTAATTGGGGACAATGCGGTCGACTGGAATCCATACGGAGATGATCCGACTCTTGCCGCCTTGCATAGCCTGCGCAAGGCGATTTGGACGATATCCAACCTTGGCGGCAGCTTCCCTTACCCGCTGTCTAGTCGACTCAGGAAGGCGAACCGTCATGTTGCCTGCAAGAACGTGAGATGCGGTTTGCACGGAAACTTGGGCTTCGCGAGCGACATCAGCTAGCGTAATGCGTTTTCCAGGTTCTTGCGTTTCGCTCATCGGCTGCAAACGTTACCAGAAGTTGGCTGATGGCTCGGCGCCTTCGAATGGCTACGGTCAGTGAGTTTGCTCATTGCGACGCTAAATCCTGTAGGCGAATGGGGAATTTACGAACTCGCTTGCCCGTTACTGCGAAGACAGCATTTGCCACCGCCGGCGACACCGACGGATATCCCGATTCACCCATGCCTCCGGGTTCCTCGTTGCTGTCAATAATCGTAACATCCACCTTTGGCATTGTTCGCATCGTCATCCATTTCTGTGTATCAAAATTTGTCTGGACTGGCAAGCCTTTGGCAATTGTCACCTCATTGACGAGGGCAGTTGAAAGGCCATCACAACAGGCGCCCTGCATAAGGGCTTCAACGCCGCTTGGATTAACAACCATGCCACAGTCAACCGCACAGACTACGCGATCAATCTTGATGTTCCCGCCATTAACGCTGAGTTCGACAATATGGGCGATGAAAGTGCCGTAACCCGAAAAACAGGCGATACCCCGGCCCGATCCGTTTGGCAAGGCCGTCCCCCATCCGGCCTTCTGCACGGCCGTTTCTAACACGGTCTTCAATCTAGGCAATTTCACGTGGGCGATTCGGTATTCGTAGGGGTCTTTGCCTGCCGCGTGGGCCATCTCGTCAAAGAAGCATTCCGTAGCCGCTATGAGGGTGGAGAACTCTGTTGACCTCCAGGATCCGACTGGAATCGCAATATCGGCGCTGCTGCGCCGCATGTGCACGTCCTTGATGCCGTAGTAGGCGATTGGATTACCCTCTTCATTCTTATGCCGTCCGCCCGCTTCGATCGCTTGATGGCTCCATGCGACCGGAACACCGGTCGTATCAACGGCTCCTCTTAACGAATGGAATCCCATTGGTCGAAACGCGTCGTCCAGGATGTCGTCTTCACGCGTCCACATCAGCTTTACAGGTCGCTGGATGGTTTTGGATATGTCGACCGCTTTGGCAATATAATCTCCTCCCCTGCGGCCAAAACCTCCGCCAAGTAAAGGAGCGTGCACCGTAACTGCGGAAACAGGCATGTGTAATTGCTTGGCTACGGCAGTCTGTACGCTATCGGGATTTTGCGTCCCGGACCACACTTCGCACCTATCGGCGAGGACATTTGCGACGGCATTGAGCGGTTCCATGCAGAGGTGGGCTAGATAGGGAAATTCGTATGTAGCTTCGATTTTCTTGGCGTTTGGCGGCATCTCCAAGTGGGCCGATAACTGCGCTTTCAACGCATCTAGAATCTTTGCGGTTGAAAGGTCGTCGAGCGGACCCCCGACTCGAGCCAGTTTTAAGGCGTCACGACCCTTGAAGGCAGCCCAGGTATTGCTGGCGATAACGGCGAACCCGTAGGCCACCTTTACAACGTCGATGACGCCAGGGATCGAGCGCGCCTCGGTTTCGCTTAGAACCTCGATTTTTGAGCCGTTCGGATGAGGCCTGGCGAGGGCCGCATAGACCATATCATTGACCTGGACATCGATCCCATACACCGCTGATCCGTTGACGACGTCCGGATTATCAACCCGGTGTGTGCGCTTGCCGAGGATTTTGAACTTGCTTTTGCTCTTGAGGAAAAGTTGACTCGGAACTGGTAAGGGCATAGTTGCGGCAAGTGATGCCAACTCGCCATAAGTGGCCTTTTTGTCGCTGTCTCTGTGATGGACGATCCCGGATTCGGTGGTGCATTCCAAAGGATCGACTTCCCACTGTTTGGCTGCCGCGGCAATGAGCATGTGCCTGGCGGTTGCCCCCATTTGCCGTAATTGCAGATGCATTGTCCGTATGCTGCTGCTTCCGCCTGTTTCCTGGCTGCCATAGACCTTGCCGTCTCCAGGGGCTTGAACGACCTTAATTGAATTCCAATCGGCATCCAACTCTTCAGCGATGAGCATTGCGCATGCCGTACGCACTCCCTGGCCCATTTCCGATTTCGTCACGGTCAGTGAAACCAAACCATTCGTGGGATTGATCTGTACGAATGCATTCGGCGAGAACGACTTCGCTACCTTGGCCTTGGCGCAGCCCATGGATGAAAAGCTTCCTAGCGCGAACCCTGCGCCCATCCCGCCCACGATCTTCAGAAATGAACGCCTTGTGATCGCAGATCTCAAGGCTTGGCTCCTGCGGCAATTCTTATTGCTTCACGGATACGCTGATAGGTTCCACATCGGCAGATATGTGCTTGAAATGCCTCATTTATTTCCGCGTCGGTTGGGTTTGGTACGCGCGCTAGCAGGGCCGCCGCTGACATGATTTGACCCGCCTGGCAATATCCGCACTGCGGGACGTCATGTTCTATCCAGGCTCTTTGGAGCGGATGGCTGTTGTCATTAGAAAGACCCTCAATCGTGACCACTTTCTTCGACCCAACCGTGGAGATGGGCACCTGGCAACTCCGCTGGTCCGTGCCGTCTATAAGGACCGTGCAGGCGCCGCACATGCCGATGCCACAGCCAAATTTGGGTCCTGTCAAATGAAGTAGGTCACGCAAAACCCAAAGAAGTGGCATTTCAGGCTCTGCCTCAATTTTGCGGCTCACCCCGTTTACAGCAATTTCATGTGCAGCCAAAAGCCCTCCCCTCGATTAGACGCGGGTTCAGGAAGCCCCGTTAGAGATTTGGACGCTCTATAGTCGCATTCGGTCTCTAATCAGCGCGGTACTCTGACTTTCAACGTTGCCGTGAACGAGATTCAAACTATTTGTGAGGCTGTCAGAACGTCGCAGGAACCAACCTTGTTGGCCACTGTGGTCGAGACAAGTGGATCGACCTACCGACGCCCGGGTGCTCGGATGCTTATGAACCGAGACCGCTGGATCGCTGGCATGATAAGTGGCGGGTGTCTGGAAGCCGAACTCCTGCAAAGTGCCTGGGCACTGACAGAAAACGGTGCAGCACTCGTAAAGTACGACGCCACCGCGGAGGCAGATATCATTTGGGGCTCTGGTCTCGGGTGCGCAGGCGTGGTCCAAGTATTACTTGAGAGGGTAAAGGCGCCTGAGCCTTGCCTTGCGCTAATCCAACGATGCCAGAGGGCTCGCGAAAGGACGATTGTGGCCACAGTAATTAGCGAAGGCCCATCACTAGGTAGTCGATGCGTATTGGGCGGAGGCGGCTTTGCAGGCGATCCCTGTCTCAAGCCCTGCGCTGAAGGATCTATCCGTGAAGAATCAAGGATCGTCGAAACAGATGCAGGCCGTGTGTTTCTAGAGGTTCTCGATCCGCCTTTGAACCTGTTGATATTTGGAGCCGGCCAAGACGCAATGCCGTTGGCGAAGGTTGCGCACCTGATTGGATGGCATGTCAGCGTAATCGACTGCCGAGAACAGTTTGTCACCAAGGACCGATTTCCAACGGCCGACCGGCTCGCGGTCACATCGCCAAAACTGGCGACGGACCTAGTGACTCTTGATGTCAGCACCTATGCGGTTGTCATGACCCACAACTACCTCCAAGACAAAGATTTGCTCCGTCAACTTCTCTCATCTAAGGTCGCGTACATTGGCATGCTGGGGCCAAGAGCCAGAACCGAGCGGCTGCTCGACGATCTGGATGACAAATGGTCAAGGGACAACGTGTTCGGTCCAGTTGGCCTGGACATAGGAGCAGAGGGGCCAGATGAAATCGCTTTTGCGATCGTGGCTGAGATTCAAGCCGTAAGGGCACATAGAGCGGGCGGATTCTCGAGCTCCCGATCTTCCCGGGAGGATTCGAAACGAAGCCGTGTGGTGTGATTATTCTTGCGGGAGGGCGCTCGTCTCGTCTCGGGAAACCCAAGCAACTGATTGTTTTTCGAGGCGCAAGTTTGGTTGTGCACGCTGTGAGAACGGCCATCGACTCTGGCGCTTCAGATGTCGTCGTTGTGCTAGGTGCGTACGCAGAACAGGTGAAAGCCGTCTTGGTGGGCCTCGCGGTACGGGTTGTAGAGAACCCTAGCTGGGAAAAGGGGATGTCGAGCTCAATCAAGGCCGGTATCGATGCGCTGCCCCCGAAACTTGGACGCGCAATCCTAATGAATGCAGATCAGCCGCTTTTGCCACCGGAGCATATTCGGCAATTGGCCGGCGTCGAAGGGGACATGGCCGCTTCTTCCTATGATGGTGTTCTTGGCACTCCCTGTTTGTTCGGGCGAAGTCTATTTCCGGCACTGATGGCACTGGCGGGAGACAGCGGCGCAAAAGCCCTGATTCGTTCGGCGAACCCTGTATCGATCTCCTTGAACGGCGAAGCCAGTTTGGATATCGATACTTTGGATGACCTGAACGCCCTTAACGAATATTAGAGCTATTTCTTGTGGAACATGACGTTATAGGCTGCCTCTGTAACTGGAATCTCAATCTTCCCATCCTTCAACTTGTCCGTAACTTCTGCCATCTTCTTGAGCACTGCCGGATCGAGACCTTTTTTCGTGTAGCGCATTTCCGACAGGCCTACGCCCCCGTTCTTAAGTTCGAAGACTCGTGTTCCTGCTACGAATTTGCCATCGGCCGCATCTTTAAGCACATCAAAGACCGCAGTGTCAGCATGCTTTACCGAGCTGGTCAATACCCTGCCCGGGGCAACGTAGTCCTGATCGCTCTCGTTACCAATGGCGAACTTATTTGCCGCGGCAGCTGCGACGAACGCGCCGAATCCTCCCCTGCCTGCGTCGTGAAAAACGATGTCGGCACCGGCTTTATAAAACTCGGTAGAGGCAATCCTTACACGGTCTATGGCTGTCCAATCGTTTGTAAACTTGGGCTTCAGTAGCTGTACTTTAGGGTTGGCAGTAAGAGCGCCCGCCTGAAAGCTGTACTGGATCTTCTCAACTTCTGGGCTATCTACGGCCGCGACAAATCCGAGTTGCTTAGACTTGGTCACCAGGCCCGCCAGGTAGCCGGCCAAGTAGGCGCTTTGTTCGTCTCTGAAGGTTAAGCATTGGACGTTGGGAAAGTTGAGAATGCCATCGACGAGGATGAACTTAGTGCCCGGGTGTTTTTTCGCCGCAGCAGCAACAGCTTCATTCATTGACTTTCCGACGCCGATCACGATGTCCGCCCCTTGACTTGCCATCGCATCCAAATTTGGCGCGTAGTCAAATTCGGACTTGCAATCAACCATTCGGCCGGTGAAATGCAACTCTTTCTGAGCCTTAATAAGCCCGGCGTCGGCATTGTCGTTCAGGCCCCGATCCCCAAGCCCATATTTGTCAAAGACGATTCCAACGACTAGGCTACTGCCGGTCTTTGTAGAACCGGTAATTTCGTTTGAATTCGGCTTGCAGCCAACGGTTAGAGCGCAAAGGGCAAGGACCGCGAAAGGGAGATGCTTCATAGGTTCATCGCTAAGGACGGGCTCCGCTGACTCGTATTGTCGCGGGCGCCTAAAGTCTTGAAAAGACCTTACCTCTGCAACAAGAAGCAAGGGGCTAATTGGTAACGACGGTTCCCATTTGAACGACTTCGAAATTCGATCCTTGGACGTTCTTGAGACTATTCAACTCGTCATCGCTCCACCGGGCGTCTGGCTGGCCCGAGATGTACCAGTCACTGCCATTGTCGGCGACGATCATCCCGTATTT